>JBPYEE010000320.1:0-5790 GCA_051985095.1 Vicinamibacterales bacterium
CCAACCGCTTGGCGGTGGCGATCGCCTGAAGCCCCGCGACGCCGGCCCCGATGACAAACACCTTCGCCGGTTTCACCATCCCGGCAGCCGTCATCAACATCGGAAAATAGCGATCGAGCTCGGTCGCCGCGAGCAGGACCCCTTTGTATCCGCTGATGTTGGCCATCGACGAGAGCGTGTCCATCGACTGCGCGCGCGTCGTTCGCGGAATCGCGTCCGTCGCAAACGCCGTAATCCCCCGCGCCGCCAGCGCGCGTGTCGCCTCGAGATGGCGCAGCGGCATCAGGGATCCGACATAGATGGTCCCCCGGCGCATTGCCTGCACCTCGGCGTCAGTCGGCGCCGTCACTTTCAGCACCAGATCCGCGGTGCCGAGCAGCGCCGAGGGATCGACCGGCACCTCGGCGCCGGCCTCGCGATATCCGCCGTCAGAAAACTCGGCGCGAACGCCAGCGCCTGCTTCAACCGCGACCTGGTACCCCGCCTGGACGAGCTTTTTGCACGACTCCGGGACGAGCGCGACGCGCCGCTCTCCGGGCGTGGTCTCTTTCGGGACAACGATCCGCATTCTTGTGTTCTCCGACTCCCCGACGCGACGGTTCGCGGAGATCCCACACGCACGACCGTCCTCTGGCGAGCCCCGCCGGCATCAGGTACCCCGCTGATGATGGTGTACGGCGGTCAGCGACGCAAGCGACCCTGGTGCCCGGGCGGATCGTTGACGCCAAGTGCAAGACCGAGCAGACTGTGGAGGGACCAGCGTCGGGAGCCTTCATGACGGACAACATCGGTGTCGACGATTTGATTGTCGTCGCGGGCGCGGGCGGGTTTATTGGCGGGCATCTGGTCGCCGAGCTGCGCCGCGCCGGCCGCACGCGCATCCGCGCGATCGATATCAAACCGGTTGATCGCTGGTTTCAGAACTTCGCCGATGTCGACTGCCGTCAGTTGGATTTGCGCTCGCTCGGCGCCTGCCGCGAAGCGACACGAGATGCGCGAGCCGTGTACAACCTGGCGTGCGATATGGGCGGTATGGGGTTCATCGAAACGCACAAGGCCGACTGCATGGTCTCGGTCCTGATCAACACGCACCTCCTGATCGCCGCCCACGACGCCGCCGTAGACCGCTACTTCTTTTCCTCGTCCGCGTGCGTCTATGCGGCCGACAAACAGAACCGTCCGGACGCGGCGCCGCTCCGCGAGCGCGACGCCTACCCGGCGATGCCCGAGGACGGGTACGGGTGGGAGAAACTGTTCGGGGAGCGCATGTGCCGGCACTTTCGCGAAGACTTCGGCCTCGAGACGCGTGTCGCGCGCTATCACAACGTGTATGGGCCGCGCGGCGCCTATGAGGGTGGACGCGAGAAGGCGCCGGCCGCGATCATCCGGAAGGTGATCACGGCACAGTTCGATGGCTCGAACGAGATCGAAGTCTGGGGCGACGGCGAACAGACCCGCAGTTTCATGTACATCGATGACTGCCTGATGGGGACGCGCAAACTGATGGACAGCGACGTGCACGAGCCGCTCAATATCGGGAGTGACGAACTCGTCACCATCAACCAGCTGGTCGACATCGTCGAGCGAATCGCCGGGGTCAGGGTGCGCAGGCGGTACAACCTCGATGCGCCCAGGGGCGTGCGCGGCCGGTCGAGCGACAACGCGTTCATCAAGGAAAAACTGGGCTGGGCGCCGTCGGTGCGGCTCGAAGAGGGGCTCGAAAAAACGTATCGCTGGATCTACGACGACATGCGGGCACGCGCCGGGCACAAACCCGCGTACGCGTGATGGGCCGGTCACGGCGCTGTCGCCGCCACGAGCCCGTGCGGTAGACTCCGTCGATGCTGCTCACAATTGCTGCAGCGGCGATCGCCGCCCGGCTGCAGGCGGATCTCCAGTGGATCGCGACCCTCCCGGGCGAGCCATCGATTGTCAGTGCGGCGGGCGTGGCCGCAGATGACCAGCCCGTTCTGACGCTTGAAAATCGGTCGGCCCTGGACCCGGCCGACACCCGCCGGCGAGTGGTGATCGTCGGGGCCCGGAGCGACGACGAGGCCACGGAGACCGCCGTGCTCGACCTCGTGCGGTGGATCAAGACCGAGGCGCCGCCGGCGCTGCGGGACGCCTGGATGGCGAGCGCCCTGCCGGCAGCGACGCTGGACGATGCCTCGCTGACGCGGTGGCTCGCCTTTCAAGCCGCCGATATGGTCTTCCAAGTCACTCCGACCACGAGACGCCCGGTCGCTGACGCGCTTCTCGACGCCCTGCGATCGGCCAAACCCGGGCGGTCGCCGGCGCGTGACGCCCTGCTGGCGCGTGTGCGGCGCGATCCGCTCGAGGTCGCGACGCTGCTCGCGTCCCGCTATCCGGAGACGCCGTCGATCAGCTACATCCCGGCGTTGGCCTGGTCAAGCGCGTTACGGCTGGCGACCGTCGCAAATGCCGCGGCGCTGCGCCAGAGAGTGGAGCAGCAGACCGCGCCGTGGCGCGTCGATCACAAGGATTTGTTCGGCAGCCGCATTCAGCTGACGTCAGTCGCCGGCACGCTGATCTTTGCCGATCTCGCCCACGCCGGCGATGCGCCGTCGCGACCGCTTGCCGTTCAGGGCGCCGACGCCGCCTCCCTGGTCAAGGCCGGTGACGTGTATGAGTACGGTCAGGGCTGGACCGACGATATGTTCATGGCTACCGTCGTCCTCGCGCGGACGGCGAAATTCGCCGGCCGCGATCGCGATCTCGACCTGGCAGCACGCATGCTCGTCGCGTACGCAACGCGGCTCCAGCGGCCCGATGGCATCTTCATACACGCGACCAACGGCCCCGTGGCCTGGGGACGCGGCAACGGCTTCGCCGCGTTCGGGCTCATCGAAGCGCTCACGGCGCTCCCCACCGACCATCCGTCCCGCGCGGCGCTGCTCGACATCTATCGCCGTCAGATGCGCGCGTTGCGCGACCAGCAGGCGCCCGACGGCATGTGGCGCGAGGTCATCGACGAGCCGGGAAGCTATCGCGAGGAGACGGCGACCGCGATGCTCATGACGGCCACCGCACGCGGCATCCGGCTCGGATGGCTCGACGCGTCTTATCTCGCGCCGGTCGAGCGCGCCTGGCGAGGCCTGCTGGCCCACATCGCGGCTGACGGGGGGGTCATCGACGTATGCACCAGCACTGGTGCCGGACCCACGAAGCGCTACTACCTCGATCGGGCCGCGATCACCGGCGGCGACGATCGGGGAGGCGCCATGGCGCTCGTGGCGGCCATGGAGCTGTACGAGCTACGCCACTCGCCAGCCGTCCCCGCGCAGTGAATTCATGAATTGCACCGAGCGTTCGATGAGCTCGCTCGGTTCGTCGACTTCCTCGACCGATTCGCTGCCGTCCGGGTGGGTAATGACGACGCGGTACCGACCGTCTTTGCGGTCCCGCGTGATTTCGTAACGAATTTTTTCGCCGTTGCGATCGAAAAACCAGATCATCGACTGACCGATCAACCAGGCGAGAAGAATACATCAACGCTTTGCCGGCCAGTGGTGTCGATTTGCGTGATCGTCGGCGGAGTTCGTTGGATGACGTTCGTGTCGGTGCGCTGCGCGGTCATGCGCCCGCGGCGAACACGGCCGCGCCAAGCAGGCCCGCTTCCGGGTTCAGGATCACTCTCACCGGCATCGCGGTCAGGAGCGGCTCGAGCGGCGTCTTCGCGCGAAACGCGCGAAGAAAGCGCCCGTCGCTCAGTGCGGGCAGAATCTTCGGTGCGATCCCGCCACCGATGAACAGGCCGCCGGTGGAGACGGAGCGCAGCGCGAGGTTGCCGGCCTCTGCACCATACGCCTCGATGAAGAGGTCGAACGTCTCGACGCAGTCCGCACACCGCTTCTCGAGCGCCGCTTCCGAAATCGCGGCCGGTGATTCGGGATCGTCGGGATCGATCCCGGCGGCGCAGGCGCCGGTATGGATGACGCGATGGATGTTCGACAGGCCGCGTCCCGACACGACCCGTTCGACCTCGACACGCCCATAGCGTTTCGTGAGCGCCTGCAGGACCGTGATCTCGCGCTCGGTTCGCGCCGAAAAATCGGCGTGCCCGCCCTCGGACGGTGACGCAACGAATCGACCGCCGACGTTGTGGAGCAAGGCTTCGCCGAGCCCGGTTCCGGCGGCGATCAACGCGGCGTTGCCCGTCGTGACGGCGGTTCCCTCCTGCAAGGCATGAACCTCTGTCGCCTGCAGCACCGGCACGGCGGTGGCCATCGCTTGCAGATCGTTCAGCAGCGCGACGTGGTCGATGGCGAATACGCGGGCGACGACGCTGGCGTCGACGTGCCATGGCACGTTGGTCAACTCGGCGCGGTCGCCGAGCACCGGTCCCGCCACGCCGAAGCAGGCGCGAACGATCGGTGGGCGATTGTTCGGTGCGTGAGTGGCGAGAAACGTGGTGATCATCGACGGCAGATCGGCGAACTCCGGCGTCGGATACGAGTCGATCACCGTCGGCACAGGACGCGGCCGCGCCGGCTCAAAGAGCCCCAGGAGGGTCTTCGTTCCGCCAATGTCGGCTGCGAGGAGCATTCAACTTGACTTCGATTTCATTCTCCTTCATCTTGAGGGCCGTACATCGAGCCCCCTCTGACGGAGCGGAGACCGTTTGCCCTCACCCTCGCAGTTGCAGGGTCCCCAGCCACTCGCCGGTCAGCTCGTCGTTTTCACCGGGAAACTGAGCTCGCTTGGACGCAGAGACGCGCGCGCGCTGGTGCGGCAGCTCGGAGGCGCGACGGCGGAGGACGTCAACGCCAAAACGACGATGGTGGTCGTCGGCGCCGAAGGCTTCGGCCCCTCGCCGAAGGATGACAAGAGTCAGAAGTTACGGCGCGCCGAAGAGCTGCATGTCCCTATCGTCACGGAGGACGAGTTCTGCCGCCTGGCCGGCCTGCAAACGCCGACATCGCTCAAACGCCAGTATCACGCGATGCGCGACCTCGTCGTCCGCTATCGAGCCCTGCGAGAGGTGCATCTGCGGTACCTCATGAAATGCGGCGTCATTCGCCCGGTCGTGCGGACCAACGCCGATACCTTCGTGGCGTTTGCCGACCTCGGCGTCATCAAACAGGTGCACGACGCGCTCGAGCAAGGTTTCTCGTTTCAAACTGTCGCCCGATCACTGCTCGCCTCGCGCCAGGGACAGCTGCAGCTGGACTTCCGTCTCGACGCGGAGCCGGCCAAAATCATCGCCCTCCGGCGTCCGCCACACCGGGACGTCCGGCCCCCGGCGGAGATACCGGCGGAAGCGAGGCACACGGCGCTCGCCGAGGAGTATTTCCGGACCGGATCGCGGCTCGATGATGGGACGGAGCAGAATCAGGATGAGGCGGCGGCGGCGTACCGGAAGGCGCTGGAGCTGGATCCGTATCTGGTCGCTGCGCTGATCAACCTCGCGAACATCCACTATTCGCGCGACCAACTCGTCGAGGCGCAGGCCTTGTACGAACGCGCGATTGACCTCGAGCCCGAGGTCTTCGAGGCTCACTTCAACCTCGGCAACATCTGCCATGACCTCGGTCGTTTTCCCGAAGCGCAGGCGTGTTACAGCGAGGCGCTGCGCCTCAATCCGTCCTACGCCGACGCGCACTTCTATCTGGCGGTCACCTTCGAGAAGATGGGACTCTCGCAGGAGGCGCGCCCCCACTGGCGCGCGTACCAACAGCTCGAGCCGAAAGGCGAATGGGTCGAGCTGGCCAGGGAATTTTCGGAGTAGCTAGTAGCGGTACTCGTCCGGATTACGCTTCTTCGGCGTGC
>JBPYEE010000321.1:0-21194 GCA_051985095.1 Vicinamibacterales bacterium
CCAAGCAGCGCGGCCACGACGCGGCCGACATCATCGGGCGTTCCCCACCGGCGCATCGGGACCAGGCCGGCTGCGATGCGCTGGTCGTAGGCCTCTTGAACCGGCGCGGTCATGTCCGTTGCGATGATCCCCGGACGGACGTCGTACACCGGAATGTCGAACTCAGCGAGCCGGGCCGCAAAGAGTTGCGCCGCCATCGCAACGCCGGACTTGCTGACGCAGTACTCGCCGCGATTCGTCGACGCCAGCGCCGCCGAAACTGACGTGATAAACACGATCGCCATCGGGCGAGCGCGGTCCGCCGCGCGCTGGTCGACAAAAGTCCTTGCGACGAGTTGAGTCAGGAAGTACGGCCCGTACAGGTTCGTGCGGAGCACCTCCTCGAAGCTGGCTTCGCTCGCCTCGAGCACGTCGGTCCGCACGCGCGGGCCGCGTCCCGCATTGTTCACGAGCGCGTCGAACGTGCCCCAGCGGTCTCGAACAGCGGCGAGAAGAGAGGCATGCTCGGCCGTCCGCGAAACGTCGAGGCGGTGATACAGCACGTCCGCCCCGTCGGCCCGCAGTCCCTCGAGGACACCCGTCAGTTCGACTTCCTGGCGCAGGCCGCAGAGCGCGAGCCGCCATCCCCCCCGGGCGAGCGCACGCGCGATACCAAGGCCGATGCCACGCGTGCCGCCGGTCACGATGGCCACCGGACTCTGACTGGCAGTCATTCGGCGCCCGCGTTACCCGTCACGCGGCCGTTCGCGTGTGGTCCGCGGCGAAGAAGGTGAGATACGGTCCGCGGCACAGGCGCCGGACATACAGCGCGACCTCGCGGGCGTGATAGTCGCCCCACATGCTCGACTCTCCGCGTGGGATGCGTGCGCCGGCCGGCACATGATCCCAGCCGGCCGGGCGATGGTAGACCGAATGCAGCAGCAAACCCTGATGGTGAGGCGACGTGCTCAGGTACGGACCGGCGGGATCAAACAATGTGTCGAGCACGCGGAAGCCGGCCTGCGTGTACCGGCTGCCATCGTTACCGGTCTCGGTCAAATAACGTCCGAACCGAAGCAGTCCCTGTGCGGCGATCGCCGCAGCCGAACTGTCAACGGGTTCGAAGTCGTTGAATGGATCGGCGGGACGACTGCGCCAGTCGCCCAGCGACGCCAGGCCCGGCGCACCGGTATCCCAGTACGGCACGCCGTCAGCCGCTGCGTTTTCGATGTAGTAGTCGCAGGTCGCACGCGCGGCGTCGATCATGAAGTCGTCGACCGCCGACGCCGACCGCAAAAACTCGATCTCCTCCGCGAAGCCGAGCATCGCCCACGCGAGACCACGCGTCCACGTGGAAAACGGTGAATAGCCCTGCTGCGTCGCGGGGCCTCGATACGAACCGTTAGCCGGATTGAACAGGCTCTCGTGGGCGACGCGCCCGCGGACGTCAAAGATGTCGCGACCGCGGCCGTAGTACACCGCGTATGCGGCAGTCGTCCGTGCGTGCTCCCGCAGCCGATCCAGAAGGTTCACGCGGGCATCCTGCTCCTCGACGAGCACGTGCCCCAGCAGGTGGGCGACCGCCAGCGCGCGCAGCGTGCGGATCGTATCGACGAACAGCGAATGCCGCCCGTTGAAGGAGTAGATGAAACCGCCGCCGGTGATCGCCGTCCATCGCGACGCCTGCACGGCGCCGCTGACCTTCAGCGCGAGCTCGTAGAATGCGATTTCGCCATCTGGCGCCTCGAACCGGCCTTCGCGGACCAGGCGCCAGAGCTGGCCGTAGGTGCTGATGTTGTTGAATCCGTGATCGTGCACCCCGGTGTGGGTCAGATGCGGCGCCATGCGCTCCATCGTTCGCGACCGCCCCAGCTCGAGAAACTCGCGATCGCCGGTCGCGTCGAACTGCAGGAGCGCCGAGCCGACTTGAAACCCGTGCGTCCATTCAGTCCAGCCGCGTGCGCGATACCGTCCGTCTGCGGTGAAGACCGGCGCCCCATCCGCCGGGTTCCAGTCGCGTTCGATGGTGGCAATCTTCTCCGCCGACACCTCGAAGACGCGATCGATCGTTCGCAGCAGATCGTGCGGCTGGCGCTCAGTCCGGACGTTGATCATTTCGTTTCGTACGTGATGATGACGACGAGATCTTCGGCGCCGACCTGCTTCAGGCCATGCGAGCTGCCGGTCCGCGTCAGAATCGCGGTGCCCGGTCCGACGTCGTACGGCTTCTCGTCGAGCGTCATCACACCGCGGCCGCCGAGCACGTAATAGACCTCGTCTTCGTGCTGCTCGTGATACCCAATCCCGGCGCCCGGCTTGAGCACGCGCTTGCGAAACGAGAAATGCAGATTTGGCGTCTTGTCGAAGAAGACGTAGCCAATCGTCTGGCCGGGCCCGTTGTGCGGCCCCGGTTCAACCTTCGCGATCTCCTCATCGCGCTGGACGATATAGCCTCCTCTTCGAGCCGGCGTCTGCGCCGACACCGCCGCCATCAGGACGACCGCCCAGCCAAGCGCGTACCCGCGTTTCATCGTGACGCTCCTTGAATATCGTGTGCCCGGACCATTTTGACGTGCGCCGCTTCCGGCCGCTCCGAATAGAAGCGGTCGAGCGGATAGCAGCCCGACACGAGGCCGAGCCGCGGCCCGGTCGTGCAATCGCTGAACGTCCGGCAGATGGATCCACGACGCAGCGGCCGCCCTTCCAGGACGTCGGCCGGCAGATCCGGATATGCGAGCACCATCCGGCCCAGGCCGATGCAGTCGGTCAGTCCGGTCCGCACGGCGTGCTGCGCGACGTTGGGCAGCCATTCCTGCAGGTAGCTGTAACCAGATCCGACGAAGGCGAGAGCCGGGCAGGCGCGTTTCAGCCGCGCGGTCGCCGCAAGGTGCCGCGCCACACCACGCAGCGGATCTTCGGGCGGATCGTATCCGTCGAGCGGCGGAAACAACGCCGGTCGCTGCACATGCGGGTTGTAGTACGGGCTGCCGCCGCTCACGCAGATCCACCGCACGCCCAGCCGCTCCAGCATCCGCACCACAGCCTCCGCTTCTTCGAGCGCTCGGTCCAGCGCCGCATCGAGCGACGAGTCATCGCTCACCACGCCGAACCCGCACTCGCCGTCGAACGGTTCGGCCTCGCCGACGCCGTCCCCGCGTTTGCGGTACGGGACGGTGTCGAAGGCCGACAGCCGGACGACGATCCGGAGTCCCGGCACGCCCGATCGAATCGCGTCGACGATGTTGCGCAGGAACCGCGTGCGATTCTCGAGCGAGCCACCGTACTTGCCGGGGCGATTGCGCGCGCCGAGCATCTCGTGGCCCAGATAGCCGTGACACGCCTTGATGTCGACGAACTGGTAACCACCCGTGCGCGCCCGCCTGGCGGCCACGACGAAGTCGTCCACCAGGCGATCCAGCTCATCGTCCGTCAACAACCGCACGCTGCCGGAAAACCGCCGATCGAGGACCGAATGGTAGGCACCCACCAGGGGCACGGGCCGGTCGTGGACGTCGGGCCGGGCGTACCGCCCGGAGTGCGTCAATTGCAGACCAACCCACAAGTCCCCGTCGGCGTTCGATCCGAAGCGTTCACGATGTGACCTGACGAGATCGGCGCGCAGCAACGCGATCGCCCGCTCCGTAGACGACGACAGCATCAGCTGATGCGGATTCGCCCGGCCCTCGGGGCGGACGGCGACCGCTTCCCCACCCCAGATCAACTTCGCGCCGCTCTGGCCGAAACGCATCCAGCGCCGGCGCGTCAGCTCAGTGGGCGCGCCCGCGCGCGTGCCGTCCCACCCCTCCATCGGGAGGATGCAGAAGCGATTACCGATGCGGACCCCATCAATCTCGAGCGGTCTCGCCAGCGGCGACTCGGCTGGCGCGTCGAGCGCGTCGTCGAAGCCCAGCGGAATACCCGATTGCTCAAGATGCGTGCGAAAGGCTGCAGGCGTTTTCAGCGACGCGATTCGGGGATAGCTCAAAAGGATTCCCTGTCGACGGAGGCGCGCCGTACGTCGTTGAGCCCCGGGCTGTTTCGCAGCACGAAGTCGCGGACGCTGCGCAGCACGAACAACGACCCCGCCGCCCGCGGCGGCACGATGAGATTGTTCAGGTCGACGCCGTTGACGTCGTCCAGCCTGATCGCGGGCCGTGCATCCGGCTTGTCCAGCGTGAAATGAACGTCACGCGTCGCGAGCCCGTTCACGTGGCGCGCGTACAGGCCGTAGGCCGGAATATTTCCGAACATGTCCGGCTCGGGGTACACGATCTCTTTTTCGGGTGGCTCGATCGCCGCGTCGGCCGCCGTCCCGCCGCCCTGATACGCGATGCGGACGTCGCTCAGCGTCAAATCCTCGATGGGATGACCGGGAATCCCGCTGATGAGCACACCGTGCCGCGGGTCGACGTTCGACGCGACCACGTTGGCGATGCGTACGCGCCTGATGGTGCCAGGCGGCGGGCGGTTCGGTCCCCGCGCCCGGTTTCCGAGCCGCACGAAAATCGGCGCATTCACGATGTCTCGCATCGTCAGGTTCGTGATCGCCACGTCTTCGATCGGCCCGCCGTCGACGCTTTCAATCGCGAGCCCGCGGCTGTAATCGAAGACGCAGTTCGCAATCGTGATGTTCTTGAAGCCGCCATTGCTCTCGGTCCCGAATTTGATGCGCCCGGTCGTGCCGCGCGTGTACTTCACGGTGCGCTTGAACGTGCCGTCGAGCAACGTGCCTTCGTCATAGCCGCTGACCTGACAGTTGGTGACGGTCACGTTCTCGGTCGCGCGCACCGCACCCACTCCGTAACTGCTCTTCAAACAGATGCCATCGTCGAACGGCGAGTTGATGGTGACGTTCGAGATGCGCACGTTCCTGCAGGAATCCACGTCGATGCCGTCGCGATTCGTATCAACCTTGATGTTGTCGATCGTCAGGTTGTCGACGCCGGTGGCCAGGATGGCGAACCAGCCACCGTGCAGGATCGAGACGTCTCGGATGGTGACGTTGCGGCTGTTCTTCAGACTGATCGTCTTGTCGCCGCTGCCGCGGGGTGTTTGATCGTTATGGCTGCGAACGAGCCCGCGGCCGTGGATCAGGCCCGGACCGCCGATCGATACGTTCTCGATCCCGTCGCCCCACATCAGCGCGTTGTGCCAGTGGCTATGGCCGAAATCCTGATACATATCGAGCGGATTGGATTCCGGTTCGTCATACGGTCCGCTGGCCACGTCGGCGGCAACAATCGTCGCGCCGTGATCCAGGAACAACCCGACGTTGCTCTGGAGATGGATGGACGTCGAGAGGTAGGTGCCCGCCGGAATCCGCACCGTTCCCCCGCCGCCGGCATGCGCCGATGCGATTGTTCGGTTGATCGCCTCGGTGTCGAGTGTCCTGCCGTCACCCTTCGCGCCGAACGCTCGAACGTCGAAGGTGGGCGATGACTGGCCGGAGACGATCGCAACGGCCGCCATCAGAAGCACGGCGGCGGTTCGGATGCGCGATGTCATGCCCATACCTTTCCGTCCGGATACCGATGCTCAATCCGCGACGATTCGCGAATTGTGATGCTGTAGCCGGGTTTGGTCGGCGGCCAGTACCGCCCGCGTCGAACGACGACCGGATCGTCGAAATGCTCGTGCAGGTGATCGACGTACTCGATCACGCGTCGCTCCATCGAGCCGGAGAGCGCAATGAAGTCGAACATCGACAGATGCTGCACGTACTCACAGAGTCCGACTCCCCCGGCATGGGGGCAGACGGGCACGCCGAACTTCGCCGCCATCAACATGACCGCGAGGTTTTCGTTCACACCGCCGACGCGGCAACTGTCAATCTGGCAGAAATCGATCGCGTTTGCCTGCAACAACTGCTTGAACATGATCCGGTTCGCGCAGTGCTCGCCGGTCGCGACACCGACGCCCAGCGGACGCACGGCGTTCGCAATCGTCGCATGTCCCAGGACATCGTCGGGGCTCGTCGGTTCCTCGATCCACCAGGGCCGGAATTCGGCGAGCTCGGTGATCCGATCGATGGCTTCGCGGACTTCCCACCGCTGATTGGCGTCGATCATCAGAATGCGCGCGGCTCCGATCTCGTCCCGCACGAGCCCCACCCGCCGTCGATCATCTTCGGGGCGGCCGCCGACTTTGACCTTGAACTGGGTCCATCCGTCGGCGAGGGCCTGCCGGCACCGCGAACGCACGCCTTCGTCCGAGTACCCGATCCAGCCGGCCGATGTCGTGTACGCCGGATAGCCCACGCGCAGGAGCTCCGCTTCGCGCTCGGCTTTTGTCCGCTCCTGACGCTCCAGGAGATCGAGCGCTTCCTCCGGCGAGATGACGTCCGTGATATAGCGGAAGTCAACCGAGGCCACCAGCTCGCGCGGCGACAGATCCGCGAGCAGCTTCCAGACGGGTTTGCGTTCTGCCTTCGCCCAGAGATCCCAGATCGCGTTGACGATCGCCGCCAGCGCGAGGTGGATGACCCCTTTCTCCGGACCCAGCCAACGCAGCTGCGAGTCCGACGCCAGCCGCCGCCAGAAGCCGCCGAAATCGGCGGTGATGTCCGCGAGGCGCTGCCCGACGACCAGATGCTGGAAAGCCTCGATCGCGGCTGCGACCACTTCGGTGCCTCGGCCGATGGTAAACGTCAGACCGTGACCTTCGAGTCCGGCGTCCGTGGACAGAATCACGTAGGCGGCCGAGTAGTCCGGATCGGTGTGCACCGCGTCGGTGCCCGCGTGTGTGCGAGACGTCGGGAACCGCAGGTCGATCACGTCGAGGTCTCGAATCGTCACGCGCGCGACCCTCTCCAGCGGTCGAGCGCCACCGCGCCAACGATGATCGATCCCGTGACGATCTGCTGGACCCAGTTGGGCAGTCCCTGCTGCGAACAGCCGATCTGAATGACCGCCATAATCGCGGCGCCAGCGATCGTACCGAGGACACTTCCCTTGCCCCCGAGCAGGCTGCCGCCACCGATGATCACGGCCGCGATCACGTCCAGTTCGAGGCCGACTGACACCGTCGGGTCGCCGACCGACAGTTTCGAGAACTCCAGTACTCCTGCGAGCGCCGCAAAGGCGCCGGCGATCGTGTACACCTTCACTTTCGTGCTCGCGATGCGGACGCCGCACAAGCGCGCCGTTCGTTCGCTGGATCCGATCGCAAACAGGTGCCGGCCGAACTGCGTGTATCGGAGCGTGAAGGCCACGACGAATGCGAGCAGGATGGTGATCCAGATGCCGGTCGGCAACAACACCCCGCTGCCATCCCGCACGGTTCGCAGCAGCGTGTTCAACCACGTGGCCGGTGCTTCGATCCGCCGCTCGTCGGCGAGTCCCTTTGCGGCACCGCGTACCAGCAGCATGGTTCCGAGTGTGACGATGAACGGCACGACACGAAGCTGCGTAATCAACACACCGTTCATCAGACCGCAGGCCGCGCCGGCGGCGATCGCGCCCACCGCTGCGACCGCCGGACCATGTGTCCGCAGCAGGACGGCGGTGACCACAGTGCTGAGGGCGACGACCGATCCGACCGACAGGTCGATGCCCCCGGACACGATCACCATCGTCATTCCCAGAGCGGCGACGCACACGATGACCGTCTGGCGCGCGACGAGCTCCAGATTCGCGGCGCGGAAAAACTGCGGGCCGATGAGCGCCCCGAAGAGCGCAAGGACGATCGCCAGCCCGACGAGAACGCCGGTCTCGTCCAGCAGCCGCCGGCTCGTTATGACGCGCGGGCGCCCGATGCTTCCATCAACAACGAGTGTTCGTTCCATTCCGATACTTCGCGCGCGGGGCCCAGTCGTCCCCGCGACATGACCGCAATCCGGTCGCACACGCCCAGGAGTTCGGGAAAATAACTGCTCACGAGCAGGACCGCCTTCTCGCGCACGTGACGGTCGGCCGGGCCGCCACCGCCGCTGCCACCATCCCCGCGGCTGCCGATCATGCCGCGCACCAGTTCGTCGATCAGCCGATAGATCTCAGCCTTGCTACCCACGTCGATGCCCTTCGTAGGCTCGTCGAGAATCAACACGTCCACGTCGTGATGCAGCAGCCGGGCAACAGCGACCTTCTGCTGGTTACCGCCCGACAACTCGGCGACGTCCTGACGCGCATCGGTGCACCGAATGGCGAGCTGCTCGATCCATCGTGATGCCGCCACGCGCTGACGGGACGGGAAAACGAGCCCGCCGGGACCAAGCCCCGAGAGGCGCGACAGTGTCAGGTTGTCCGCGACGCTGAGGCCGCGCGCGAGCCCCTCCTCACTTCGGTCCTCGCTGAGCAGGCCCATGCCCTGCTGCCACCGGTCGTGCGGCTCGGCGGCACCGCTGTAATTCGCCACACGAACGCGGCCGCTCCGGACCGGCTCGAGACCGAAGATCGTCCGCAACAACCGGGTACGTCCCGCACCCAGGAGTCCGGCGATTCCCAGCACTTCGCCTCGATGCAGCGTCAGCGTCGCAGAACCCGGGCACACGTCGTCCAGATCGAGAATTCGTTCGCCGCGCACACGAGACCCACGTGGATACAAATCGGCGACGCTTCGGCCGACCATCAGGCCGACAATCGTTGCGCTGGATGCGTCCGGTGTGGCCCCGCCGCCAGCATTTCGGCCATCACGCAGAACTTCGAACCGGCTCGAGACCTGCTTCACTTCCTCGATGAAGTGAGAGATGTAGACGATCGCGATGCCCTGATCCGCGAGGCGCTGAATCAGGCCGAACAACCGGACGACATCGGCCTGCGTCAGGCTGCTCGTTGGCTCGTCGAGCACAAGCACGCGGCAGCCGATCGCCCGCGCGCGCGCAATTTCGACGAGCTGTTGCGCTCCCGGCGAGAGATCGGCGGCGATCGCATCGGGCGAAATGTCTGAGTGTCCGAGCTCAGCGAGGGCGGCCTCCGCCACCTGTCGCATCCGATCGCGATTGACCAGACCAATCAGTCCGCGCGTCGGCTCCACGCCGAGGACGATGTTCTCCATCACGGTCAGATGCGTCGCGAGCGACCGTTCCTGATGAAGCATCGCGATACCGGCCCGGCGGGCGTCGAGCGGATCGCGCGGCGTGTAGAGAGCGCCGTCGAGCCGCATCACGCCCGCGTCCGGCTTGATTGCGCCGGCCAGAATGCCCATCAGCGTGCTCTTGCCCGCGCCGTTCTGGCCGACGAGCGCGCAGACCTCGCCGCCGCGGACGGCCAGGTCCACGCCGTCGAGGGCGACCGTCGCGCCAAACGCCTTCCGGACGCCGCGCATGTCGAGCCGGCTGATATCGGGCGCGGGTGGCGCTAGGGCGTCAGCCATCGCTTCAAGTCGGGATGCAGGAGCTCCTGCACATCGGGGTCGTCCATGTGATCACGCGAGACGAGTTTCACGCCAGTATCGATGCGCGCATCGACGCGCTCGCCGTGAAGGTGCGACACAAGCGTTTTCACGCCGAGATACCCCATCTTCACGGGATCCTGCACGACTATGGCGTCGATCGATCCGTCACGCATGCCTTTGAGCAGCGTGTCCGATGCATCGAACCCGATGAACCGCACGCGGCCCGCCCAACCGTTGTCGACGAGGACCCGCATCATCGCCAGCGTCGTCGATTCGTTCGGCGTGAAGATACCGTCGACGTCGAGGATGCCGTCGCTGCGTTTCAGTCCGGTCAACAGCGCTTCGCTCTTCTTGTAGGCACCTTCGACGTCGGCACCTCCGTACTGATTCGAGCTGACCACCTGCAGCCCCGGATGTGCCGCCATTTCCTCGAGGAATCCTTCTTCGCGCTGAATGGTGCTCTCCGATCCCTCGGCATACCGCAGCAGGACGACACGTCCTTTATCGTGCAGGAGCGCCGCAAGATGGTCTCCGGCCAGTCGCCCCGCGAGCCGATTGTCGGTGGCGACGAAGCTGATGTAGTCGTGACCTTTCAGTCCGGAATCAATGACGACGACCGGGATGTTGTTTTGCTTCGCGTCGGTGACAGGCTGCGCGAGCGCCACTTCATCGAGAGGCGCGAGCACGATTCCGGACACGCCGCTGGTGACGAAGCGTTCGACTTCGGAGATCTGCGATTCGCGCTCGTCTTCGCGGAGCGGGCCTCGCCACACGATCGTGACACCGAGCTCCTTGCCCGCTTTCGCGGCGCCGGCGTGAATGCTTTGCCAGAACGCATGCGACGTCCCCTTGGGAACGACGGCAACCGTCAGCGATCCGGCACCGCGCGTTTCAGTGCCGCGGTTGCACGCCGCCGGGACGAGCAGCAGCAGCAGAAGCAGCCCGCGAATCCTCTGTGTGATCACCCTTCAGCCTCCAGAACCGCTGCGCATTTCCGCCGACGACGGCCTCCCGCTCGTGTGCCGGACGCGACGACAGATACTCGAGTACCACGCGCATCGTGCGCGCGTACGGGGCGGCGACGAGACAGACCGGCCAGTCCGATCCGATCATCAGCCGTTGATATCCGAACGCGTCGAACGCAATGTCCAGGTACGGACGGAGCTGCGCGTCGGTCCAGTTGTGCCAGTCCGCCTCGGTGACCAGTCCCGACAGCTTGGCGCACACGTTCGAGTGGCGAGCCAGTGCGCGGATGTCGCGCTCCCAGCTGTCAATTTCACCCGCACGGATGTGCGGTTTCCCCAGATGGTCGAGCACAAAACGTTGCTTTGGGAAGCGGGCCACGCATTCGGCAGCCACGGCCAAATGCCGCGGGTAAATCAGCAAGTCGAACGCGAGTCCGAGCTCCGCCAGAGCCGACAGGCCGTCAAGCACTTGAGGCCGCACCAGAAACCGCTCGTCGGGTTCCGCCTGGACGATATGACGGATGCCCACGAGCTTCGGCGAACCTCCGAACGATTGGACCTGCTCGCGCACTCGGCCCGCGCCCGCCTGGAGGTCGACCCAGCCGACCACGCCCGCGATTGACGAACGCGCGTCGGCGAGCGACAGGAGCCAGGACGTCTCGGCGAGCGTCTGCCGCGTCTGGACCGCCACGCAGGCGTCGACGCCGATCGACGCGAGCTCCGGCTCGGAATCGGAAGGCAAAAAGTCACGCCAGAGCACCGACATCGAATCATCGATCCAGCCGTACTCCGCGGTGGTGTACTGCCAGAAGTGCTGATGGGCGTCGATGCGCATCATGCTGCAGGAATGGGGGTCGAGCCCGCCGCGCTCGACGTGTAACACGCCTCGACCAGCGCCATCGTCTTGACGGCGTCGGCAACGGGCGAGACCAGCGCGGCATCTTCACCGCAGAGGAAGCGCTGGAGGTTGGACATCGGGCCCTCAAAGGCTTCGGTAAACCAGGAACCGCGGAGCGGCACCGCTTGCCATGTTTCGTCGAACGCGACCTCGAGGCGATCCGGCGGCCCGGAGGGGTAGGCCAGGTTGACGCCCAGCGTCATGACGGCCGCTCCGCTTGTCCCTTCGACCTTGATCATGGATTCGCTATGACGGGATCCCTGGCGATGGACATGATTCAGCACGAGCGAGCAGCGCAGGCGATCGCCGTAGTCCAGGATGATCGTGCTGCGCGTATCGTGGAAGTCGGGGAGGAGCGGATGCGCAAGCGAGCGGCACGTCACGCCGTGCGGCTCTCCCGCGATCCAACGAATCGCATCCAGGTAGTGGATCGAGTGATACAGCACTTCGAGCCGCGCCGCGTGCCTGAGAAAAGTCCACTGCTGCCAGGGCTGCCGGTCGACGATCCGCACCTCGATGTCGGTGAGGACGCCGAGACGATCCTCCGCAATCAGGCTGGCCAGCGCCATCATGTTTGGACTGAATCGCAGCTGGAAATTCATCGCGGCAACCAGGCGCCGATCCTCGCAGATTCCGAGAATGCGCTGGGCCGTCGCCAGATTTTCGCCCATCGGTTTCTGAATCAGGACGCCGGCGCCCCGCGGCAGCTGCTCGAGCACCCCGGCAATCGCCGCGCCGGGCACCGCCACATCGAACACGGCGTTCTCAGTCGCCGCCGCGGCGTCAAGCGACCCGAATACCTGAAGCCCGCCGAACTGCCGCGCGGTCTCATCGGCCGTCTCGCGACGCGTGTCGTACAACCCGGCGATCGGAAACCCGAGCCGTCTGTACGCCGGCAGATGCGCAGTTCGCACGATCGCGCCGGCGCCGACGATGACGATGGGACGCGGTGTCGTCGGCACTGGCCACGCCTGGCGGAGGTCGTGCGACTCGTTCATCCCGCGACCGCCGGCTCGTTGGTCGTCAGCCGGAAGATTGGCTCCATCCTCGCCCACCATTCGCCTGACGCCGCATCCGGCGACGGCTCCTGCAGCGATTTCATGAGCTGTTCCCATTCGGACACCACGCCGCCCGACGCCTGATGCACGGCAAACGCGCGGTGCACGTCGACGCCATCGGTGACATCGACGCTCATGACCGCGGTGCGCCCGAGCAGGTGGATCTCCATGCTGCGAATGCCGACGCGACGCAGGCTCTCGACCACCTCGGGCCACACACGCCGATGGTATTCACGATACGCGGCAATCGCCGCCGGGTCGTTGCGCAAATGAATGAGAAAAAGATGTCGCGTCATGACGGGTCGACCACTGTCTGACTCGATTCGCCCGCTCCATCGATGCCCAACGTCACGACAAGGCGCGCTCGACGATCGACGGGCGATGGCTTCGGGCCCAGGACCACACCAGGGGGTGTCCCGGTGCGGCCAAGGTCCGCGGCCAGGACCGTCATGCACTGGCTGACGTCGCTCACGAGTGTCGGCACGTCGCAAATCATATGCGCGGTCGTCCTGCCCTGCCGCCGATTCCCGTCATCGGCAGTCAGTGTCCGAGGTGGTGCGGATCGAGACGTTCGTCGACGGTCACGACGACGGCTCCGAGCGGGGCCACGTATCACAGCGTGTGCCCTGCACCGATTGTGCGGCGCGTTCGATCGAGGCCGCCCTCCTGACACGACGTCTCGGTCGTAATCGCGAAGGATCGCCGGGGCATCGACACGCGTGGCGTCTGCGGCTGAAGGCCCGGCCGCTCAGGTCCCGGTTCGCCGAATCGCTTCACGACACAAGCACGCCGCCGTCAATCGGGTACGCCTGGCCGGTCACGAACGCCGCTTCATCGGAGCAGAGATACAGCGCCAACGATGCGACCTCCTCGGGCGTTCCCATCCGTCCGATCGGCTGGTACGCAGCGAGCGCGCGCAACGTCTCGGCTTCGCGTCCCGCGTAGTGGCGGGCAACGAACTGATCGACAAACGGCGTGTGAATCCGTGCCGGACAGATGCAGTTGCACCGGATGTTCTGCTTCACGTAATCGACCGCGATCGACATCGTCATCGTCAACACGGCGCCTTTGGACATCGAGTAGGCAAAGCGCTCGGGCACACCCACGAGCGATGCGATGGAGCCCATGTTCAGAATGACCCCGCCGCCCTGCGCCACCATGATCGGCACGACTGCGCGAGCGCAGGAAAACACCCCCCTGACGTTCACGGCGTACAGCCGATCCAGATCCGCCTCGTCGGTCTGTTCGATGGTGCCGGCGTGCGCGATGCCGGCGTTGTTGACGAGAATATCGATGCGCGTATGCGCGGCTGCCAGGTGCCGGATGACGTCACCCACGCCGGCGGCGTCCGTCACATCGCAGTACAGTGCCTCGGCCTGCGCGCCGGTATCACGGATGGTGTTCGCGGTCGTGCGCGCGGCGTTTTCATCCAGATCGAGGACGGCCACGTGCGCTCCCTGCCGCGCGAACAGCGTCGCGATCGCCGCGCCGATGCCCGACCCGCCGCCGGTGACGACCGCAAGCTTCCTGGTCAGGCTGAAACACCCGGTCACCGGCGTGAAGTACTATACTTTACCGGTAAAGTCAACGCATTCTGGGCCCTGACGCCCCGTCCGGGATCCGGTCATCGTCGTGGTCGCGCCGCGCCGAATCCGATTAGAATCGGCCGTCTTCACCGAAGCTGTGCCATGGTCGAGATGCTGCTCCTCGCGGCGATCACGGTGACGCAATCACCGTTCGGACGAATGCCGGACGGTACGACGGTCGATCTGTTTACCCTGCGGAACGCACACGGGGTCGAGGTCCGCGTCATCACGTACGGCGCGGCGATCGTGTCGATCAAGACGCCCGATCGACGGGGCCAGTTCGCCGATATCGTCACGGGCTTCGAGACACTGGACGGCTACCTGACGAAGTCCCGCTTTTTCGGCGCGGTAGCTGGCCGATACGCGAACCGGATCGCCAACGCACGCTTCACGCTGGACGGACACGTATACGAGCTCGCGGCGAACGATGGCAGGAATCACCTGCATGGCGGTCGGCGCGGGTTCGACAAGGCGGTCTGGAAAGGATCGCCGTTCGAGCGAGGCGGCGAGGTCGGCGTGGTGCTCACGCACGTGAGCCCGGATGGCGACGAAGGCTATCCCGGAACGCTCAACGTCAGCGTCACGTATACGCTGACGCCGCGCGACGAGCTGATCATCGACTACGACGCGACGACGGACAAAGCGACGCCCATTAATCTGACCAACCACAGTTACTTCAACCTTGCCGGCGACGGGCAGGGCGATATCCTGCATCACCTGCTCACGATCGACGCCGACCGCTACACGCCGACCGATGAGACGCAGATTCCCACCGGCCAGCTCGCGCCCGTTGCCGGAACGCCCTTCGACTTTCGGAAGCCCACGGCGATCGGCGCGCGAATCGATGCGAACGACGAGCAGATCCGGCGCGGGCACGGGTACGACCACAACTTCGTTCTGAACGGCTCGACCGCGGCGGCGGGCGGCGCGGAACGGCCGCACCACGCCGTGCGGGTCGTCGATCCCTCGTCGGGACGCACGCTGGATGTCGCCACGACCGAGCCGGGTCTTCAGCTGTACAGCGGAAACAATCTCGACGGCACAGCGGTGGGAAAGGACGGCCATGTCTACGGCCGCCGCACATCGTTCTGCCTGGAGACGCAGCACTTCCCCGATTCGCCGAATCATCCCAATTTCCCGTCGACGATTCTGCGTCCCCGGGAACGCTTCCGTTCTCGAACCGTCTTTTCGTTCGGGGTGACGCGATGAGACGCTGCTTTTCGGCGGCCACTCTGCTCCTCGGGGGATTCGCGTGGGCCACCTCTGCGGTCGCGGTTGTCGAGGACCAGTACCCGAATAACTACGTCGCGACCGCAATCGTCCGGCTCAATGACAACGGCGCCTGGTCATGGTTCATGGATCCGCGTGCCATCATCCACGACGGTAAGCTAATCGCTGGATCGGTGCGTGCTGTCGGCAGTAATCAGGCCCACACCAGCGACCCGCGCTGGGGCAACGTCGAGGTCTCCGTCTACGAGATCGAGACCGGCAGAGTCGAGACCGTGGTGCTGCATCCCCATCTCGAGCAGGACGACCACGACGCGCCGGCGTTTCTCGTGCGGAAAGACGGCCGTTACCTGGCCGTTTACAGCATGCACGCCCGCGAGCGCCGCATGTACTACCGTCTGTCGGAGCCTCACAATCCGCTGACGTGGGGACCAGCAGCGGTCGTTGAAACACCCGGCACCGACGCGGAATACGCGGGCAACAACGCCACCTACGCCAACCTCTTTCGCATGCCGAACGGCCGGGTCTACAACTTCATCCGCGCCTTCCGCCACGACCCGAATTACATGTATTCGGACGACGACGGGAGCACCTGGACGTACGGGGGGCGATGGTTGTACGGCAAAGGCGGCTACAGTCCGTATTTGAAGTACGCCTACGACGGCAAAGGCACGCTGCATTTCGTCGCCACCGAAGATCACCCGCGCAACTTCGACAACAGCTTGTATCACGGCTACCTGCGTGACGGCACGCTGTACCACTCGAACGGCAAGGTCGTCGGCCGACTGAGCACCTCGACTGAGGCAACCATCGCCACGTGGGACTTCACGAAGGTCTTTCAGGGAGATCCCGACCACGTCGCCTGGATGGTGGACATCGACCTCGATCGCAACGACCGCCCCTATGTGCTGTTCTCGACCCAGAACGATGGACGCGGCCTGCCACGCGGCCAGGGCGGGCTCGATCTGCGGTATCACTACGCGCGATGGGACGGCAGCGCGTGGCACACGGAAGAAATTGCGTACGCGGGCACGCGCCTCTATCCGGGCGAGGACGACTATGCCGGCCTTGGTGCCCTCGACCCGAACAACCCAAACGTCGTCTACATCTCTACCGATGCGGATCCCGTCACCGGCTCGCCGCTCATCAGCCAGGCCGATCACAAGCGTCACCGCGAGCTGTTCCGGGGCGAGCGGGCGGCGGCGGGCAAATGGACGTTTTCGCCGTTCACCCGCAACTCGAGTGTCGACAACATCCGACCGGTGATTCCAAAGTGGGACGACCGCCGGACGGCGATCGTGTGGATGCGGGGCGCCTACGTCCACAATCACGGCGAGTGGTACTCGTCGATGGTGGCGGCAATCGTCCGCTGAGCGTGGTTATCCGGGCGCGGCGCCCTGGGTATTCACGTAGACCGCGTACAGCGACTGGCTGGCGGTCATGAAGAGCCGGTTTCGTTTCATGCCGCCGAAGCAGAGATTCGCGCACGCCTCCGGCAGGCGAACGCGTCCAATCAGCCTGCCCTGCGGCGTCCAGACCGTTACGCCGCTGTAGCCAACGCGTTCCCCGGCGTTGCTCGAGCACCACACGTGACCGGTGACATCGCACCTGACGCCGTCGGGTGAGCACTTGACGTTGTCGATCATGAAGTCGGAAAACCGGCGCGCGTTCGACGCGCGGGCGCCCGTCACGTCGAGCACGAACACGTCGCCCTTCCCGCCGGGTCCGGTATCACCCGGGCCTTTCCCGGTGCTTACCACGTACAGCTTCGTGTAGTCGGGCGAAAATGCGATCCCGTTCGGATCGGGCACCTGGTCCTCCCCGACCACCTGGGTGAGGGCGCCGGTCGTCCCGTCCACGCGATAGACCGCCGTCGGCAGCTCCCGCGGCTCGGGACGTCCTTCGTACAGACTGCGGCCGTATGGCGGATCGGTAAACCAGTAGCTGCCGTCGCGATGAGGCGCGACGTCGTTCGGCGAGTTCAGGCGCTTGCCGTTGAAGGACTCGGCGAGCGTGGTGACGGTCCCGTCGTGCTCGTAGCGCACCACGCGGCGTGTCAGGTGTTCGCATGAGACCTGGCGGCCCTGAAAGTCAAACGTGTTGCCGTTGGAGTTGTTCGACGGCGATCGAAAGACCGACACGCGCTCGTCGTCTTCGAGCCAGCGCAACTGCCGGTTGCCGGCGACGTCGCTCCAGACCAGGTAGCGGCCTTCGCTGCTCCATGCCGGCCCCTCGGCCCACAGCGCGCCGATCCAGAGCCGTTTAATCGGCGTATTGCCCAGGATGAGGCTTCGGAACTCCGGCTCAACCACCACGATATCCGGATCCGGATACGGGGCCGGCGGCGCGTTCGGACCGAAGTCGCGCGGGATCGGCGCTTGCGGAGGAGCACTCGACGGCGGCGTCCCGGGTGGCTGCGCGGCTGCCTGGCCGTGAGCGCGCGCGAACGCGAAGGCCGTGGCGACCGATCCACCGACTGACTTAATGAACCGGCGACGTGACGCCATAGATTTCATCCTCGATTGCCGCTACCTGGCGGCCGGTGTCGCCGCCGACAGCCGGCTCTCGATTGGTGGCGACGGCCTCGATGAAGTCGTCGATCAGCGGACGATGCACATTCACAGCCGGCGGATGCCGCTCGAGGCGCGTGTGGCCGTCCACCATGATTCGCAACTCGCCGGCGTTGAGCGGTGCACATCGTAGCGATCCACGCGTCCCGAACACGTCAAACGTATCCTGCTTATCGCCGACGGCATGCGTCACCGCAACTGCCGCGCAGGGCCCGCTCTCGAAATGCAAGAGCACCGCGGCCGTGTCCTCGACCTTCCGGTCGAACACGACGTTGGCGGTCAGACCCGACGCGTGTCGAACCGGCCCGAACAGGTTGACGAGCACTTCCAGACGATGACAGCCGAAGTCCATCATCGGACCACCCCCGGCACGCGACGGATCGAGGAGCCATCGGCGCGGGTGATCGGCAGCCGGATCGAACCACTCGAACGCGTTCATCTGCGCGAAGACCGGTGTGCCGATCTCGCCCGCCGCGAGAATGGCCTTGACGCGCTGGATGGCCGGGTAAAACCGGCGATAGTATGCCACGCCGAGCTTGACGCCGCTCGCGCGGCAGGCAGCGATCATGCGATCGCACTCGGCCGCGGTCATCGCCATCGGTTTTTCGCAGAGAACGTGTCTGCCGGCCTCGGCGGCGGCGATCGTCTGCTCCGCGTGCACGGCGACCGGGGTCGCGACGTACACCGCGTCGAGATCGCGATCCCCAACGAGGTCGCGCCAGCGCGCATACCATCGTCGAGCACCGCACTCCTCCGCAAACGGCCGTGCAAGCTCGGCCCGCGCGCGGCTGATCGCGGTCAATTCGCATCCCGGTGAGTCGCGTATCGCCGGCGCAACGCGGCGGCGCACGATATCACCGGCACCGATGACTCCCCACCGGAAAGCCACGCCTAGAACTTCAGTTTCACGGCGAGCTGCACCTGACGCTCGGTCGTGCCGCACGTGGCGCACGACGGGCTCGCGAGCATCGCCGAGATCGTCCCGAATGCCGCGTTGCCGAGCGTCGAGTTCGGGTTCGCGAATTGCGGATGATTCAACACATTGAACACTTCAATGCGCGCCTCGCTGTCGACAGGCCCGATTTTCGTGTTCTTGATCATCGAGAGATCGATGTTGAACTGGCCCGGCCCGCGGACGCTGTTTCGGCCGGTGTTGCCAAAGGTCCCGGTCGCATCGGCGGTCTGCCTGAAACACGACGTGTTGAACCACATGCCGATCGTCGGGTTCGACAGTGTCGGATCGCAGATGGTGTCGGGACGATTGTTCGTGATGCCGGTCGACAACATCGTCTGCGACTGCGTGATGGTGATCGGCAAGCCGCTGCGCAGATACAGGATGCCGCTCAACTGCCACCCGCCCCACGGGTGTTGCGCCGCCCACGGCAGCTCGTAGATCCAGTTCGAGCTGAAGGTGTGCGTCACGTCGTAGTCGGCCGGACCGCGGTTGTATTCGGGATTGAAAATGTTCGTCAGCGTGACGGTGCCGTCGTTATCGGATGCCAGATCGATCGCGCGCGCCAATGTATACGAGTTGAGGAACGAAAAGTGGTTGGCGGATCGGCGCTGGAACTTGATGAACAGGCCGTTGTACTCGAGGTATCCGGTGCTCGACAGCGTCCCGACGGTGCGCAGCGCCGGATCAATCTTCGCGAACGGACGATTGATGTTCGGATCAGTCACGCCGACCGTCGGCGGCGCCTGGTTGAGATCGGTCTTGATCGCGGCGTCTTTCGTCCGCGACCCGGAGTACGCCACCTCCATCATGTAGTTCACGCCGAACTGCCGCTGCACGTTGACGTTGAAATTGTGGGCGTGCGCATCGCGGAAATTGACATCGAACGCCGACCGCGTCGACCCGGCCGGCGGCAGGTCCGGATGAACGCCGGGCGGCGCCGGGAGCCCGTTCGACAGCAGAATGTTCGTGCCGAGGCTCGTTGTCTGCGCCTGCGCCTGGAGGAACGGCTGGTTCTGCGCCTTCGAGGACGAGGTGCCACCGGGCGTGAAGTTCCAGAAGAGTCCATACCCTCCGCGCAGGATCGTGCGGCCGTTCCCGGTCAGGTCATACGCGAAGCCGACCCGCGGTCCGAAGTCGTGTTTCGAATACGTCTGAAGGTAACGACCGACCTGAATGCCGGCGATCACCGCATTCGGGGATGAGACGACAAACTGGCCCGTCGTCGGATCGAAGTTCGATTGCTTGTCGTTTACCTCGGTCCAGGGCACGAACAGATCCCATCGGACACCGGCGTTGATCGTGAGGCGATCCGTCGCCCGAATATCGTCCTGGAAGTACGCTGCCGCTTCTGGGCGAACCTCCGTGTACGTCCCCGGATCGAACAGCGTACGGCTCGCGTTGCTCGCATACCCGAGCAGGAAGCTGGCGACGTCGAATCCGGTGTTCGGTAGCACAGTGCAGCCAACGGTGATGCCGGCGCAGTTGGACGTCTGGTTCGACGTGAAGTCGAAGCGACCGACGATCGTATCCGCATTCAGGATCTCGCGGGAACGGTGTGTAAGGCTTCCTCCGGCCTTCATCGTGTGCCGTCCTGCGACTCGCGTGAGGTTATCGAAGACCTGGATGTCGTTCTGGTTCGTGATGAGCGGCTGGTTGCTGTTCGACCCCAGGTTCCTCGATCCGTTGCCGCCGTTCGTCGTCGTCGTGAAGACGATCTGGCTCATCGCCGACGTCGTGGGGCCGAGATTCACACCTGGAATGCCCGCCGTCTCCGCCGGGTTCGTGCCGTAATCGACCGGCGTCATGAAGAACTCGATCGAGCTCCAGCCGACGCGGAATTCGTTGAGCAGGCCGGACCCGAACGTCTGCGTGTCGTTGAACGCCAGCCCCTGTGCCGTGATGTTGCCGTCGCCGGCGCCGAAGGTGAACCCGGCATCTCCGTGCGGCAACGTCGCTGGCAGGACGCGGTGCGTTTTCTGATAGCTGTATCGAGTGAAGAACCGGTTGCTCGATGTCGCCTGCTCGTCAACTTTGATGTCGAACTGATTGTCCTGCCGCTCGAGCGTGGGGTTGATCAGGTAGTTGTTGATGATCTGTCCGCTGCTCGACACGACGCCCGCGGTGTTCGGGGCCGGCATGAGCTGGTTGAGAATGTTCTTGGCGGCCGTGTCCCAGCGATTCGGCGGAATCACGTTGCCCTGGAACGGCTGATGGGTCGTCGGATCGTAGATAACCTGGTTCAGTTCCGAGAAATCGCCGGTGCGCATCTTCAACGACGGCACCGTGGACAAAAACGTCTGGCCCTGGCTGACGCGGTAGCCCTGGTAATCGAAGAAAAAGAAGGTTTTGTCTTTCACGAGGGCGCCGCCGTCGGTCCCGCCGAATTGATGCTGGCTGAATGGTGGCTTGTCATGTCCGGCGCGGTTGTTGAAGAAGTTGTTCGCGTCGAACACGCTGTTGCGGAGGAATTCGAAGCCGCTGCCGTGATTGACGTTGGCGCCCGACTTGATTTGCAGGTTCACCACGCCGCCGAGCGAGTGGCCGAACTCAGCAGAGTATGTGCTCGTCTGCATTTTGAATTCGTCGAGCGCGTCAACGCTCGGAAAGATCACGACCGTCTGCAGCC
>JBPYEE010000322.1:0-3008 GCA_051985095.1 Vicinamibacterales bacterium
GCGCGCTCAAGGACCAGGGCCGATTCGCTGAGGCCGCTCGAGAATATCGGGCGGCGCTGGCGATTGATCCCGACTACTTCGCCGCGCACCTCAATCTTGGTGCGGTGCTCATAATGCAGGCGATTCCACTGCGCCTGGACGTCGACGCCTCGCAGCGCCCGCCGTGGCGACAGGCCGATGAGGCGATCGCCCACCTTCGCGCCGCCTTGAGGCTTGATCCTGATTCTGCGGGCGCACACTACAACCTGGGCATCGCGTTCGTCTATCAGGGCCACCTCGACGAGGCGGCGCGTGAATACGGCGAGGCCATTCGAAGCAACCCCGATTACGCCGAAGCCCACAATAACCTCGGTCAAGTTCTGACAGCGCAGGGGCAATTGGACGACGCGATTCAGCATCTTCGCGAGGCCGAGCGCCTGATGCCGGATTCCGCCGACATCCGCAACAACCTCGGCATCGCTCTGTGGCGACAGGGAAAGACAGAGGAAGCGATCAGCTCTTTCCGGCGCGCGTTGGAGCTCGACCCCGGCCATCAGGGCGCTCGGCAGAATCTGGACATCGCCTTGAAGGCCAGTTGACGCGTTTCGCCGGTAGAACGGCACCGGATTTGAACAACCATAAACGCCGATCTGTTGACAACCTCGGTCATTTCAGCATCGATCGAGGGCCGCGGCTAGCGCTCGTGCTGGGCGTATCCTTCTTCCCGTGACAGGCGATGACATGGCGATTGATCCCGTCGAAGTACGTGCGCACGTGCCACAATCGTTCGCCAAGCTGTGATCGCGTTCTCCGTCATCGGCCTGACAGGTTTGCTGCTCACCCTTCTGCTCGGGTTCAAGGAACGCAATGCCCATCTTGCTCTGGACATGTAGCGCGATGGCACTCGTCGCGCCAGTTGTCGTCGTGATTCATCTGGCGTGTACAGAAACGTTGGCGGGTGACAAGAAGCGGGCTTCGTGGACGTCTTTCGCCGGTGCCAACGTGTTTTCTGCTGTATCGGAATACCTCTCGTCTCCGGGTCTTGCTGCAAGCACGGAGCGCAGGGCAATCGAACGTGAGCGGCGGAGCCGACTGACGACGTAGGGCTTGACCATGCCCGGCTGATACTCGTCGTCGGCATCGTCATCGCATTCGTCGGCGCTCGGCGCGCAATCGATGTCAACGCGCAGTTCGTTCACCGTTACGGGCCGGGTCGTTGCCGATGACAGTGGCGAGCCGGTTCCAAACGCGCGCGTCACCATGAATCCGACGACTGATAGCGCCGCCGTTGTCCTCGCAGGTAGTGACGGGCGGTTCGTGGATCGCGGCAAGTCGAATGAGTCGGCGGAGGGGGAATTTGGGACGGCGATCGTTACTGTTGGCGATGGCGATGTCCGAGATGTCGTAGTCCAGATGTCGGCGGGTTCCTCCGTCGCCGGTCGGATCATGTTCAATATGGATGACCCCAGAACGCGACCAGTCCGAAGCGGCATCTGGCTGTCTGAGATCGGTGTTGATCCCGATCGCACACCCTCCAAGGTGGCGGTCGCACCCGTTCGTGAGGACTGGACGTTTGGAATGACAGGCCTCAATGGACCGCGCCGCCTGAATCTGATCTCGGCACCGCCCGCCTGGATGCTCAAGGAGTTACGCGTGCGCGGTGTTGACGTGACCGACCGTCCGATCACGTTTGGCCGACCGGACCAGTGTTGAGCGATGTCGAAGTCGTGTTGACGGACCGGCTGACGCGTCTGAGCGGATCCGTCACCTTCGAAAACGGTCGTCAACCGGTCAACGTCCACGCGATCGTCTTCTCGATTGACCGTGACCGGTGGTATTCCGGCTCGCGCTTTATGCGACAGACCCTGGTCGGGCCGGGTGGGGAGTTCATGGTGACGGCGCTGCCGCCAGGCAGCTACTACGCGGCAGTCGTTGCGCGCTCGCCAGATGACGGCGACGAGGCTTGGCGAGATCCCGAATATTTGGAGGCGCTTGTCTCTTCGTCGCAGGCTGTCACCCTCAGTGACGGCGACCAGCAAGCACTCAGGCTGCGACTTTCGACGAGGTAACGCGATTCGGAGTGTCGATTAAAGGTTGTGCAGATCCTTCACATTCAAGGAATCGGATCCATCTGCGCCTCCGTTCCCTCGCCTCAGCATTGAACATCGATTTACGCGCCAGGTCATTCAGTGGCTGGGCGCTCAATGTGTTCAATTGTGTATAGCGGAACCGTGGCGCTTTGCTGTCTGAGTTCCAAACCCAAGGTACGCGGCACGGTGAAGATCGTGGGCAGGTCGTCGAAGCCTGCGAGCGGGGCGTTGCCAGGCGGAGGCGGCGGTAGCCGCATAGGATTCCAGCTTTCTGTGTCAATCGCGAACAGCCCTGTGAGTCCGGTACCGTTTACGACCGGTAAATCTGTCCAGTTCTCGACGTACTGGACGAGGTCGTCCATCGTGATCGCGGTTGCACGCAGAGGATGGCCACGGCCCATCCTGAAGTTATGGCACCCTTTGGGGTTGCTTGTGTCGATGACGCAGTCGCTCTCTGCGATCGTCGACTTCTGAAGATTCGGCCCGCCGCTTGCGACGGTCAACGCGTAGACCGGCATGGGTTTCTGCTCAACTCGCATCACGAGCTTGAAACGATCGGCAAGCAGCCCGCGAATCATTCCCTGCGACGAACGTGCGCTTCGCGTGCCGATCTCCTCACGTCGGAATCTCTGCCAGGAATCCCCTGACCAGGCGGACCAGCTCATTTTCGAACTCGATGGTGCCCAGGTAAGGCGATCGCTCGTTGGCCGCAGAGGCCAAGACCCCATTCACCGCCCGGGTCAGGATGAACGCGGTGACAGAGGGGATCGGTCCCGGGCGACCTGGAACAATACGGTCGGCCCTCACGACGACGGCCCGCGCAATCTCGTCCATGTTCGCTTCGAGCTCGTGTCCGAAACCCTCGGCAATCAGCGTCTGGAACGCAATGTGGCGGGCTTTCCGGTGACGCGTGAACTCCGCAATCAGCGCGCGGACAGC
>JBPYEE010000323.1:0-7812 GCA_051985095.1 Vicinamibacterales bacterium
TCGTTCGCCGCATAGTGCAGCATCAGCGGCGCCTTGATCTTCGGGACATCTTCTGCGCCCGGTTGCCGCCCGTAGAAGGGCGCCGCCGCCGCCAGGTCGCCGCCGAGCCGCACAGCCAGCGTGTTCACGATGCCGCCGCCGAAGCAGAAGCCAACCGCCCCGATTTTGCCGGTGCACGTGGGATGCACCTTCAGCCATTTCGCCGCCGCGACGAAATCCTCGGTCATCTTCGCCGCGTTGACGTCCCGGAACTTGGCGGCGCCTTTTTCATCGTCCCCGGGATAGCCGCCGACTGAGGTCAACCCGTCAGGCGCGTACGCGACGAAGTTCGCGGTCGCGAATCGACGCGCCACGTCCTCGATGTACGGGTTCAGGCCGCGATTTTCGTGAATCACGATCACGCCCGGGAGCTTCGCCGCGCCGCTCGCGGGCCGGACGAAGTAGCCCCGGATGCTGCCGTTGCCCGCGGGCGACGACACCGTTTCGTAGCTGGCTTTGATCCGCGCGTCGTCTTTCGGAACCTGCTGCGCCCAGGCGTAGTTCGGCTTGAGGCTTTCGAAGATGGCCATCGCCGTCATCCCGCCGACCGCATACTTGCCGAGCCGATCGACGAAGTCGCGCCGGCTCATGTCGCCATGCTGGTACTGATGAAACAAATCGAGCACTTCCTGCGGGTAGTCAGACGCTTTCTTTCGCTCCATAACCGCTCCTTACCGGCGCGCGTGCGCAATACCGCGGAGTATACTGCGGCGGTGCGCCCCGCGATCCTGGTCGCGCTGTTCTCGGCGGCGATCGCGTCGAGCGGCTGCCTCGTCCTTTCGCTCCAGCCCGTTTACGACTCGGATTCGGTTGACTTCGACGACGCGCTGCTCGGCGTCTGGGCGAACACTGACGACCGCACACAGGCCACGATCGAGCGGGGCGAGTGGCGATCGTACCGAGTCAGCTATAAGGATCAGTTCGCGACGCACCAGCTTCAAGGCAACCTGACGACGATCGGATCAGCGACCTTTCTCGACCTGACGGAACCCCGCGGTCTCGACGCCGGCCCCTTCCTCATCCCGGCCCACGCGATCGTCCGGCTCGCGCGAAATGGCGACACACTGTCGGCCTCGCTGATCGACTACCGCTGGCTGTCGCAGGCGATGGAAAAGAAGACGATCGGCGGGCTGGCGGCGGCGTTCGACGATCGGCGGAACGCGGTCCTCGCCTCGCCGACCGCCGATCTGCGCCGTTGGCTGACGCGCGTGCCGGAGGACGCCGTCGCCGCGCCGATGACCTTCACCCGGCGCCGCTGAGGGCGTCTCATTTTTCGTCTCGAAGCGCTCGCCGCAGCACCTTGCCGACCAGGGTTTTCGGCAGTTCCGTCCGGAACTCGATTCGCGCAGGCACCTTGTACGGGGCGAGCCGCTCCCGGCAGAACGACCGGAGATTCTCCTGGGTCGCCGTGTTCCCGGGACGCAGCACCACCCATGCCTTGATGACTTCACCCTTGATCGGATCGGGGATCCCCGCGGCGCCAACCTCGGCGACCGCCGGATGCGTCGCCAACACTTCTTCGATCTCGCGCGGCCATACCTGGTAGCCGCTGGTTTTCACCAGGTCTTTCTTCCGATCGATGATGAACAGGTACCCGTCCTCGTCGAGGTATCCCAGGTCGCCGGTGGACAGCCAGCGGGTGCCTGGCGTGTCGGCGTGCTCATGCAGGACGGCTGCCGATTCGGCCGGACGATTCCAGTACCCTTCCATCAGCTGCGGCGCCGACATCGTGATCTCCCCGATGGCACCCGGCGGCAGCGGGGTGGCGCCATCGTCCGGGTCGACGATGCGCACCTGCACGTCAGGCAGCGGCATCCCGACCGATCCCACCTTGTTCTGACCCTTCACGGGGTTGACGCAAACCGCCATCATCGACTCGGTGAGGCCATACCCTTCGACAATGCGGCCTCCGGTCATCGCCTCAAAGCGCGTTTTCGTGTCGGCGAGCAACGCCGCCGCGCCCGAGAAGCAGAGGCGGATCGAGGTGAAATCCACCTTGCGACGGCGGACGTCCGGATGGTGGAGGAGCGCGATGTACAACGTCGGCACGCCACTGAAGAACGTCGGTTTCACTCGCTTGATCGCGCGCATCACGGCGGTGAGGTCCCGCGGATTCGGGATGAGCGCCATCGCGCCGCCGGTGACGATTGAAAACGCCTGCACGCCCACATTCGCGTAGACGTGGAAGAGCGGCAGCGGCAGGAACGCGATGCTGGGGCCGCTCAGCGCCGATTCGTTCCAGCACTCGAGCTGGAGTCCAGCCATGACGTACGCATGGTGACGGCCGAGCACCCCCTTCGGCTCGCCGGTGGTCCCGCCGCTCATCAGCAGGACGGCCGGGTCATCGGGTGACACCGGGACCGGCGGCCGCGGCCGACCCCGGTTGACGAGCAACAGGTGGCGCAGCGCGTGATCGCCCGGGGCCAGCGTCACGCGATCGCCGTCCCGCTTCTCGCGCACCGCCGTGAACAGCAGGCGGAGCAGCGGCGGGAAGTATTCCTTGATGTTGGTGGCGATGACGCGCTTCACCGGCGTCCGCGGCTGGATGCGCTTCGCCAGGTGATAGAACCGCGTGAGGACGACGAGCGTCTCGACGCCCTCGTCGCGGAGCGGCGTCTCGAGCTCGTGTTCCGTGTACACCGGGTTCAGCGGCGCGGCGATCGCGCCGATCTTCCACGCCCCGAATTCGGCGATGAAAAACTGCGGACAGTTCGGCAGCATCAGCGCCACGCGGTCGCCGCGCCGGACACCGAGCGCAGCGAAGGCGGCCGCGCAGGCGTCGCTCAGACGCTCCAGCTGGCCATACGTGATCGTTGCGCCTTCAAAAAGCAGAGCCGGGGTGTGCGGCCGCTCGCGCGCGACATCGGCAACGTATTCGAGGAGGGTCCGCCGGGGATAGGGCTGCAGAGTGGCCGGCACACCCGCGTCGTAGTGCGCGAGCCACGGGGAGGCGTTCGCCATCGCCGCGCGATTGTATCGCGACGTGCGCCGCCGGCCGAACCGCTAGAGCGCCGCCGGCGCGAGCAGCATCAGCAGGAGCGCTTTTTGGCCGTGCAGCCGGTTCTCGGCCTGATCGAACACGACGGCGTTCTCGGATTCAAACACTTCAGCCGTGACCTCCTCGCCGCGGTGCGCCGGGAGGCAGTGCATGAAGAGCGCGCCGGGCTTGGCGGCGGCCATCAACTCCTCGTTGATTTGGAACGGCGCGAACACACGGCGGCGAGTTTCGGCCTCGAGCTCCCGGCCCATCGAGGTCCACGTATCGGTGTAGACCGCGTGTGCGCCGACGACCGCATCGGCGGCGTCGGAAAAGAGGCGGAGCCGCGCACCGTGGCGGGCCAGTGCGGTCGCCTGTTGTACGACCGCATGCGACAGGTGATAGGGTTCCGGACTGGCCACGTGCACGTGCACTCCGAGCATCGCCGCGGCATGCACGAGCGACGTCGCCACGTTGTTGCCGTCTCCCACGAACGCGATCGTGCGGCCGCGGAGCTGTCCCCATCGCTCCTGCAGCGTCAGGAAATCGGCGATCGCCTGGCACGGGTGCTCGTCGTCGGTCAGCGCGTTGATCACATGCAGGCGGCGCGCCGCCGCAGCAAATTCCTGCAGCAGCGTCTGCGAGTACGTCCGGATCACGACGGCATCGACCCATCGCTCGAGGTTGCGGGCGACGTCGGCGACCGGCTCACGCGCACCAAGCGCGACGTCCGCCTGCACCGGCACCACGTGGCCGCCGAGCTCGCGGACGGCGACCTCGAACGTCGTCCGGGTGCGCAGTGAAGGCTTGTCGAAGAGCATCGCCACGTGACGGCCGTCGAGCGCGGCGGCAGTCGGCGCGTGGCGGCCGAGCGACCGGTCGGCCTTCAGCTGCGCGGCCAGCCGCAGGCACTGTTCGAGGTCCGCCGCATCGAAATCGACGACCGAGAGAAAGTCCTTCCGGCGGGCGAGCGTTGCGTGAGCCATGGCTATGTTCGGTAGTCTGCGTTGATTCGCACGTACTCGGCGCTCAGATCACAGGTCCAGACAGTCGACGAGGCTCGGCCGGCGCCAAGGTGCACGCCCACCGCCACCTCCTTGGCCTTCAGATAGCCGGCGGCCTCCGGCGCCGCCTCGTCGTGCGGCGCTCCGTCCTTGAACAGGACGACCGGCCCAATGGTCACGCCGGCCCGCGCCAGGTCGAACTCGACGCCGGCGCGGCCGGCGACGGCGATCAGGCGGCCCCAGTTGGGATCGCCGCCATGAATCGCGGTCTTGACGAGCAGCGAGTTCGCGATTGCCTTGGCGCAGCGCCGGGCTTCGACCGCACTCGCCGCACCGGTCACGGTGACGGTCACGAGTTTGGTCGCCCCTTCTCCGCCGCGCACGATTCCGATCGCGAGCTCACGACAGACGTGGCGCACGCCGCCGACAAAGGCGGTGTAACTCTGGTCGTCGATGGTGACGCCGCTGGCCCCGTTCGCGAGCAGAAAGACGCAGTCGTTGGTGGAGGAGTCGCCGTCGACGGTAATCGCGTTGAAGCTGTCGTCGACCGCCTCGCGCAGCGCACGATCGAGCAGGGTGTGCGGGACCGCGGCGTCGGTGGTCACGAAGCCGAGCATCGTGGCCATCATCGGTTCGATCATGCCGGAACCCTTGGCGATGCCGCCGATGCGGACGCTGCCGGCGCCGGCGGCGACGTCGGTCGCCGCTTCTTTGGGAAACGGATCGGTGGTCATAATCGCGCGCGCCGCCGCGGATCCCTGATCGGCGGCGAGCGCGCCGATCGCCGCCGGCAGCCCGCGGCGAATCTTGTCGACGGGCAGCGCGACGCCGATGACGCCGGTCGATGCGACGAGCACCTGTTCCACCGGACAGTCCAGCAGCGCCGCCGTCGCCGTCGCCATGTCGCGCGCGCCCTGGAGGCCGGCCGCGCCGGTGCAGGCATTGGCGCACCCGCGGTTGATCACGATGGCCCGCGCGAGTCCGCCCGATCGGTGCAGATGCTCGCGCGAAACGAGCACCGGCGCCGCCTGCGCTTTGTTCTGGGTAAAGACGGCCGCCGCGGCGGCCGGCACGTCAGAGGCGATCACCGCCAGATCGAGATCGTCGCTCGCTTTGATCCCCGCCCGGACGCCGGCGGCGCGGAACCCGCGCGGCGTCGTCACGCCACCGGACATGGTTCGGGCCGGTCGTCATGTGCGTCGTGGTGCCCGTCGTGGGCCGCCTCGAGTGGCACGACCATGCCGTACTGGCCACATCGCCGGAACAGCGGGCACTTGACGCAGTCGGTGAAGACTTTTTCGAGCAGCCAGGAATGCGGCACGATCGAGAACCCCATCTGGCTGAAGTACCCGGGCGCGTGCGTGAACGCGCAGAGCTTCTCGAATCCGTTGCGGCGGGCCCGGAGGCGCAGTTCGTCGACGATCTTGACGCCGACGTGACCGCCCCGCGCGGCCTTGTCGACGGCGAGCGATCGCACCTCGGCCACGTGAGGGCTGAGCGGCGCCAGTTCGGCACAGCCCACGATCTTCCGGCGTCGCACGGCGACGACGAACCGGGCGGCATGGAGCTTCAGCTCGGCGAGCGTCCGGGGCAGCAGGTGGCCTTCTTCCTGGTTTGCGGCGATGAGCGCATGCAGCCGCGCCGCCTCCGCCGCGTCGGCGGTCCTGAGCGTCACGCGGGCGTCCATCACGCCCCTCCCGCCGCCCCGAGGGCGGCATCGAGGCGGTCGAGCCCCTCGCCGGCGTCGGCCTCGGTGATGACGAGCGGCGGCAGCAGCCGAACGACGGTTTCGGCGGTACGATTCACGATGACGCCGCGTTCGAGCCCGGCACTGACGACTGGCGCCGCATCGCGCGACAGCACGAGGCCCCACATCAATCCCGCGCCGCGGACCTCGGTGACAATCGGGTGCCGCGCGGCGATCGCGCGCAGTCGCTGCTCGAAGGCCCGGCCGACCCGCTCCACCTGTGCGAGGAGCCCGCGTTCGGTCAGTTCTTCGAGGACGACCAGGGCGGCGCGGCACGCCAGGAGGTTTCCGCCGTAGGTGGTGCCGTGGTCGCCGAACTTGATCGTTTCGGCGACGGCGGGGCCGACGAGCGCGGCGCCCACCGGTACGCCGCCGCCGAGCGCCTTGCCGATCGCCACCAGGTGCGGCTGCAGGTCGAGGGCCGAGAAGTAGAACGGCCGCCCGGTGCGCCCGAGTCCGCACTGCACCTCGTCGGCGATGAACAGCGCGCCGGTGTTCGCGCACGCCTCGGAGATCGCGGCGGCAAACGCCGGCGTCAGCGGCCGCACGCCGCCTTCGCCGATGATCGGCTCTGCGATGATGGCTGCAGTCGATCGCGACACCGCCGAGAGGAGCGACGCGGGGTCGTTGGTCCTGACGAAGGTGACCGTGGGCAGCAGCGGCTCGAACGGTTCCCGATAGTGCGGATCGGAGGTGACCGAGAGCGATCCGAAGGTCCGGCCGTGGAACGACTCGTCGAGCGCCACGAACTCGCGACGCGGTTCGCCCTTGGTGAACCAGTAGCGGCGCGCGAACTTCAGGCACGCCTCGACCGCTTCCGTACCGCTGTTGCAGAAGAACGTGCGGGACAGCCCCGACAGCTGCGCCAGGCGTTCGGCGACCTGGCCTTGAAACGGGTGATAGAAGAGGTTGGAGGTGTGGATCAGCGTCTCCGCCTGGTCGGCGACGGCTCGCGACAGGCCGGGATGCGCATGGCCGAGCGCCGCCACGCCGATCCCCGACAGCAGGTCCAGGTATTCCCGGCCGTCGGCGTCGTAGATCCGCACACCGGTGCCGCGCACGAAGGTGACCGGGTTGCGCTTGTAGGTCTGCAGCACAAACCGCGATTCGCGTGCGACGACGTCATCCATCACGACAGTCATGCTCGTCTCCCGCTCATTTGAGCTCCACTACACCAGCGTCCGGGCGCGACTCAGCCGCGTCGCGCGTGTCGCCTCGCCGGTCGTCGCGGCGGCGACCAGCGCGTCGCCATCGCGTCCGTCGACGATCACCACGTCATCCACCCCCGCGGCGAGCGCGCGCTCGCAGGCGCGGAGTTTCGCGATCATCCCGGCGGTGGCCGTCTGGCTCGCCACCATGGCCGCGATTTGCGACGACTCGAGGACCGGGATCGCACGGCCGTCAGCGTCGAGCACCCCGGGCGTTGTACCGGCGATGACGAGCCGCGCCGCCGCGAGCCGCGCCGCCATGAATCCGGCCATCGTGTCGGCGTTGACATTGAGGAGCTGTCCGTCGCGCGCCAGGCCGATGCAGGCGATCACCGGGACGAACTGCGCCCGCATCAACGTCAGCAGCAGCCGCATGTCGGCGTCGCCCGACGGGACGCCCACGCGGTCCAGATCGACCGTCGAGCCGTCCACGGCCTGATGGGGCGGCGCGGCGATCGCGAGGCCGCAGTTCCCATCCGCGCCGGTGAGCCCCACGGCCGGCACTCCGGCGACGTTCAGCGCCGCCGCGAAACGCGTATTCACCGTTCCGGCCAGCACGGACACGACGACTGCCAGCGTCGCGGCGTCGGTGATCCGCAGACCGTCGATCTGGCGTTTTTCGAGGCCGGCGGCGGCGAGCGCCGCATCGATTTCCTTTCCGCCCCCGTGGACGATCGCGACGGGGTGGGTCGCGGCGATCGACCGAACCGCCGAGGTTACAGTCGCCAGGTGTGCCCTGTCCTCGAGCAGCTCGCCGCCGAACTTGAGCAGCAGCGGTCGCATCACGTCAGAGCAACCCCAGCCGCTCGTCGAGGCCGAGCATCACGTTCATGTTTT
>JBPYEE010000324.1:0-3586 GCA_051985095.1 Vicinamibacterales bacterium
CATATCAGGCTGGAAAATGAGCGACGAGACCTGGCGCGATCCGGTGGCGCTTCGGCGTGAAGTCGAGAAGATCAAGTGGTGGCATCGCATCGATCTCGGCGGCGGAATCGTCACACCGGGTGTTGACGTCACGCCGCAGCGCCTGGCCGAGATCCGGATGCCCGAGCGGCTTTCCGGCTTCACGGTGCTGGACATCGGTGCCTGGGACGGATTCTTTTCCTTCGAGGCCGAAAGGCGCGGAGCGCGCCGGGTCTTGGCGACCGATTCGTTCTGCTGGGACGGCGGCGGGTGGGGCACCAAGGCCGGCTTCGAGCTGGCTCGACGTGCGCTCGGCTCGGACGTGGAAGACAAGTGGATCGAGGTGTTGGATCTGTCGCCCGAGACGGTCGGCGTGTTTGATCTGGTCCTCTTCCTCGGCGTGCTCTATCACATGAAGCACCCCCTGCTGGCCCTGGAGCGGGTAGCGAGCGTCACCGGCCGGCACCTCATCATGCAGACGCAGGTCGACTTGATCGCCCTCAAGCGTCCCGCAATCGCCTTCTACCCAACGACCGAACTGAACGCCGATCCAACCAATTGGAGCGGACCGAATCCGGCCGCCGTCATCGCCATGCTGCACTACGTCGGTTTCGATCAGGTCGAGATTCTCTCGAAGTCGTTCCCTGACGATGTCCCGCTCGATGCGATCGAGACCGTTCGGCCGAACCACATCACGCTGCACGCCTGGAAAGGGCAGGGGAAGGTTGGGTGGTAATTCTCGGCTGCCTGCCATTCGGCGCCCCGGATACGCGTGAGAAACCCGCTCGCCCTCCGGAACCCGGATCGCGGGCCTCGCGGGCGGGTTTGATCGTCGACTTCAGGGCCGTTTTCGCGGAGATGGTCGGGGGCGCATCGACGCGGCACCCCTCCCCGTAATCTCCCGGCACCTCCGGCCGGTATTTGTGCGGGCCTGTCGTCACGAAGGCCGACGGTCACGAAGACTATTCGTCCGAGGGCAATCGTGCCGAGTGTTCATACGGCTTGTGGTGACGTTCGTGCTGCTCGGAGCAACACGTTCCCTCCGTGCGAACGCTGTCAACTCCCCGAACCCGACGTCGGGTACAGAGTGACGGCAACCGCACGCTGCTTGAAATGGGAGAACACACATCACGAACGGCGGCGACGCGATTGCGCAGCCGCCTCCGCCGCGAGTGATGTCATCGAACTTCAGAGGGAAGGCTTGGGGCCTACCGGCGCCGTACCAGTCCCGGCACCTTCGCCGCGCCAGGGTTACGGGTGATCACGCGAATCCGGACGATCACGCACGGCAGCACGGTGACCGGTGCGGTCCGACCGTTCTACGTACTGGCCAGTTGACTGACGCTCAACGACTTGACGATCGCCCTCAACTCGATTCACCAGAACGCGATGGACCGTTTCGCTTGTGACCCTGCCGCCGCGCCCGGAACACCTTCATCGCATGCGGAATCGGTTACCGGACGGTGACCTCGAGCGCCACGCGTTGACTCTGCGGCCCCCCGACGTCGGTCGAGGTGTCGGCCACCGACTTTTGGCTGCCGTACCCTGCCGCGCCAACGCGAGCCGAAGGCACCCCCGCCGCGATCAATCGACTCGCGACGGCCTCCGCACGCGCGCGCGACAGCCGCAGGTTCGTCTCTTCGTTGTCCGAGGTGTCCGAGTAGCCGGCGACTGTCACGCTTGCCGTCGGATAGGCGCGCAGGATCGTGGCGATGTTGTCGATTTGGTCGCGAGACTGTGGCGTGAGCTGGGCCGATCGACCGTCGAAGGCAATGCGGTCGAAGTTGATCGTTTTCTCTCCGTTGCTGAACGCGGCGAGGTACATGGAGAGGCGATCTTCCGCACTTCCTGGGAGCATCGTAATGACTGCGTTCCCAGGCAGGGCTCTGGAGAATCGTCCGGTGAACGTGCCCCCAGTGCCGACGGCGGTCGCCATCGGTTCCCCGATCTCCACCTGAGCCGGTTCCGCCGGCTGGTGGAGCACCCATCCGATCACCCCGCCGATCCCTAGCGCAATCAGCGCCAACAATGGAGCGGTCCAGGTTCCAGTCACCGGCGGAGGATTGATGTGCGCTGCGCGCCGCCCGGCGGCCGTGTCCATACCCGGTCGCACCGTGCTGCGTGGCGCACGCAGCGGCTCAGGAAGCTCGAACCCTGCTGGCAGCGCAGCGGCGAGTTCGGCGCGCTGCCCCCGCAATCGATCGGCGAGACCGGCCGCGCTCAGGTTCTCCTTCCGCATCAGTCGCCCGAGGTAGCCGAGCACCAGCGAGCCACTCATCGAGACGAGAGACGCCGCCGAGGCTCTGCGGATCCCTGCGAAATTGGCAATGCTGTCGGCCAGCGCGACGTCGCTCGACCCGACGAGGCTCGACAGGCACTGTCCTGTATTGGACGTCGAGTCATCGCCCGATGCTGAGAACGCAGGGCCGTGTTCCCGCCGAAGAACATCACGATCGGCCGCGGACGCGACGGAGAGATGGGCCATGTCCTTCAGGAACTGCCGATCATCACAACGGTTGGCGATCGACACCGCAATTGCCGGGATAGCCGCCGTGAAACCGCTTGCCAGCGCAGTCTCCGATTCGCCCGTCTCTCGCGCCAGGGCAGCTAGAACCGCCGGTGAGACGCCGTCGCGTACGTCGTCGAGCATCAGTGCCATAAAGACCTCCGGTGGTCCCACCTCCAGCGTGCGTCCACCGTCACATCATCGCCATCGTCGGACTGCGCAAATCCCAGTCCAGGTGGTTCGCACGCATGAAAGGCCTGATCCGTCAGCTCGGCTTGAACATCATCGCCACAGACGGACAGACGGACGGCGCCTTCGGCCAACCGGACCCCCGCGAACCGAAAGCGGCGTGCGTCTCCCAGCCGGTCGTGACCCGACCACATGCCGTCGTGTGCGGCGCGGGCACACATATGGTTTTCGGCGCGTTTGGGCGGGCAGATGCGTTGCACCGGTGAGGTGGCCGTGCCCACAACGAACCGAGACTCTGGAGGCGACCCAAGGAGGGCATTGTCGCCCGGTCGTCGGGGGCGGATGGAAGCGTGGGCGGCGCGCTGATATTGGAAGAAGGAGAATGCATGAGTTACGAAAAAGTCGTCACGTTGTTCGATTCAGCGGACCACGCCCAGGCCGCCAAGCGAAACCTCGAGAAGGCGGGCTTTTCTGCCAACGACATCAGCATCGTCGGCAAGCAAGCGCTGCAGAGCGGTGGGTCAACCCTCCGCGAGCCTGGGCTCTGGCACAGGCTGTTCGGCAGCGACATCGCCGAGCACGAAGCGAGGGTCTATGGCAGGACCGTCGAGGCTGGCGGCGTCGTTCTCTCGCTGCGGCTTCCCGATTCGGACGTGCCCCGGGCGATGGGGATTCTCAATCAACACAACGTGGTCGACGTCGAGCACCGCGCGATGGAAACCGGATTCCTCGACAGGAGTGCTGCCACCCCCACCACGCCGGCCGTCGCCGCCACGGTGCCCGCCACCCCGCTCACGGCCGACGTCGGCAAAACCGAAGTCATCCGCCTGGCTGAGGAGCAACTCGAGGTTGGTAAGCGACTCGTCAAGGATG
>JBPYEE010000325.1:0-18822 GCA_051985095.1 Vicinamibacterales bacterium
GTGTTGGCGGGAATCCGTTCGCCGCCTTCGGTGATCTCGGCGCCGGTCACCCGCACTGCTCCCATGGTCACCGGATAGCAGCGCAGGATTTCTTTCATGAAGGCGCCGGTCAGCGGCAACTGCGACACCTGTTCGGGCGCCGCCACGGCATCGGAGCCGAGCACAGTCAGTAACTCGCTGCGCAACTCGCACGTCAGGTCGGGCCGACGCGCGAGCTCGTAGATGGCGGCGGCCACGACGTAGTCGATGGCGTTATACGCTCCATACAGGTGATTCACCTCTTCGGCGAGCTCGGTGTCCGACAGGCCTGCGGCCGCGAGTGCCGTGATCCAATCAGGTTTGCCATGCCGACCGCGGACGTCGGCCGTGAGCCCGCGCACGGCGTGCTCGACCGCGCGCATCCGGCGCCGCATGCCGAGCAGGAGTCCGATGATGTGCGGCAGCGCCAGCAGCTTTGACGGCGGCATGCCGAATTCGTCCAGCCGCCGCCGGCCAGGCACCATGGTGAACTGCTTGTACGCGACCAGCGCGCGGCCGAGCGCCGCGCCACTCGGATCGTCCGGATCGACGCCGAATCCCATCTTGAGCACCGCGAGGACGCCGATCTGTTGCACGGCGTCCGACAAATCTGTCTGACGCGGCTGCCGGCGCCACTGCTCCGCCGCAGCAAGTGTCATGTCGTGCAGCGTTGGCGCCCACGAGTCGACCATCCGCTCGTGAAACACCGGCATGAGCGCGCGCATCCGACGCAGCCAGGATTCCCCCTCCATGAACAGCACGCCGTTCGCGCCAGGCAGGCGCGCCATAAGGCGATGCACTGGCGGGCGCCGCTCGGCATGCGCCCGATCCATCAACAGGACACGGACCAGTTCCGGATCGCACGTGGCGACCATGCCGTTATGACGGAACGTCATACCGTACGTTCGTGTCATCGCGGTGAAGGCGCCGGTGCCGTGCCGTCGGAGGAGTGCGCGGACGTGACTGGGATTGGTGGTCAGCATGGCGATCAGCGCGTAGCGCGGACGCTATGTTCGGGTAGGATGCTACCCCATGGACAGCGACCTCGCGTCGGCCGCCGATCTGTACCGGATCGACTGGCCCGCCCCGGGCGCGATCGATCTGGACCGGCACGATCCGCCGCATCCGTCCTCGTCGATGGAGTGGTGGTACGTCAATACGCACATCAGGACTGCGGATGGGCGCTCGTTTTCGCTGTTCGCGGCGTTCTTCCGTGTCGACAACACCGAGGAAAACGGCGGGGAGCCGCAGGACGCACATGTTCTTGCCTGGGCGCTCGTCGATGTCGACGGACGCCGTTATCTTCCCGAAACGCTGCTCGACCCGACCACGCCGCGAACGGCGCTGCGCGAACTCGACGCCGGACGCGGCCCCGACGACGACCGTCTCTCCCGCGCGCTCCGTGAGGTGTTCGAGAAAGGTGCCGTCGGGCTTCCTGACGCGTTGCTGCGCGACCCGGCACGCGTCGCCACAACCCGGCTCGACCTCGACTATGACGGCAACCGATTCAGCAAGGACGCCGCAGGTATCTATCACCTGGACCTCGCGAATCGCGCCGGCAACGTCGGCTGCCGACTGCGAATCACGCTCGCCAAGCCGGTGATCCGTCATGGCGACGACGGCGTCGTCCGCGGTCTGAGCGGGCAGGAGATGTTCTACTACTTCTCGCCGCGCTGTCACGTCGAGGGACAACTCCTGGTCGACGGCGCGTGGGTCGACGTGCTGGCCGGCTCCGCCTGGTACGATCACGAATTCGGCGAGCATCGGGAGGGCGGCGACAGCCATCAATCGTCGGTCGGTTGGAACTGGTTGGCCGCGCAGCTCGACAACGGCTACGACGTCAGCGCGTACGAACTGATCGATAAGAAGGAGCCGGCCCGCAGCCACGGCCGCTGGGTGATCGTCAGCGATCCTGCTGGGCGCCGCACCGCCTACGACCACTTCGAGCTCGAGGCGCTCGAGTGGTGGACCAGCACCAAGACCTTCAACGAGTATCCGACCGCATACCGTCTGAGTGTGCCGAAGGCGGGCCTCACGCTCGAGGTCAGCGCGGCGCTGCCGGCCCAGGAGGTCGTCACCATCATCTCGCCGCCCGCCTTCTGGGAAGGACGCGTGACGGTGCGCGGCATGATGAGCGACGCCGCCGTCGCCGGGATCGGCTTCGTCGAACGCAGCGGCCTCAGCGTCGTCGACACGACCGACGGGTTCTTTGCGTCGGTCGGGCGCGAGACGCGGCGCTCCATCGAGGCGCTGCTGCCGTCGGCCCCCTCAGCGGAGCAGGCATTGCCGCTCATCGGCAGCCCCAGCCGCCGGCATTTCCTCGACGGCGTCGATCTCGATCAGTACTCGCGCATCGTGCTGCAGCCGATCCGCGAGATCATCCTGCGCGGCGGCAAGGCGTGGCGCTCCTACGGGATCCTGTCGTGCATGGACCTAGTCGGCGGCGACTCGCAGCGGTTCGCGCACTGGCTGGCGTTGCCCGAGCTGCTGCACGTCGGCTCGCTCATCATCGACGACGTCGAGGACGACTCGGATGTGAGGCGCGGCGGGCCGGCGTGCCACAAGATGTTCGGCACGCCGCTCGCGATCAACGCCGGCTGCGCCAGCTACTTTCTGGCGCAGATCCCGCTGCTCACCTCGGGCCTCGGCGACTCGCTCCTGGCCCGCATCTACGAGGCGTATTTCGAGGCGGTGCGCGCGGCCCACGCCGGCCAGGCGCTCGACATCGACGGGCTGTCGCGGATGATGCCATCGGTCGTGGAGCATGGCGATGGCGCGCTGCTGGAACGGCGCGTGCTCGCCACCCACCGGCTTAAGTCGGCGGTGCCGCCCGGCGCGCTGGCGCGGATGTCGGCGCTCATCGGAGGCGGGACCGTGGCGCAGTCGGAGGCGCTCGGCAATCTGTTCGAGGCCTACGGCCTTGCGTTCCAGATCATCGACGACGTGCTGAACCTGCGTGGTTTCGAGGAGAACCGCAAGAGCCACGGCGAGGACATCACACAGGGCAAGGTCACCGCGCCGGTCGCCAAGGCGATGACGAGGCTGCCGCTCGACCAACGGCGCGAGCTGTGGTCGCGGCTGTCAGCCAGGCCGTCCGACCGCGCCGGCATCCACGACGTCATCGCGATCGTCAGCGGCTGCGGCGCGCTCGACGCCTGCGAGCGACAGGCGCGCGAACTGGTCGAGCGGGAGTGGCAGGCCCTGGATCCGCTGATTCCCGACTCTCAGTACAAGATCCGGCTGCGCGCATTCGGCTTGTTTGTCCTCGACAGGCACTACTGACGGCCGATCGCCGACAGGCGCTCGCCACACCGCTGCTGCACGCCGCGGATCGTGTCCGCCGGGAGTCCGAGCGCGGCGGCCATGGCCGTCGCGTCGCCCGCCAGCGCGGCATGACGCACCCGTCCGCCCCAGGCGCGGATGTCTTCCAGCGTATTGCCCTGCCCGTTCCATAGCTTGTGCTCGAACACCACTAGAGAGATGTAGGCGAGGACGAGCGCGAGCAGGTCGACCTGCTGCCGGCACGTGCGCCGATCGAGCTCCGCGGACGGCACGCCGGCGTCCTGCAGCGACGTCAGGAACTCGTCGAGCAGACGATCGAGCCAGGCGTCGCGATCCCCGATGCGCAGGCCAATGATGGTGGCGTAGGTGAAGTCCCACAGCAGCGGCGCGATGTTGACCGCTTCCCAGTCTGACATCACGACGCCGGGCAGCGGCGCCGACGATTCCGGCCAGGGGGCGGCGTCGGTCTCGCTGCCGGCTGCCGCGTGCACCTGGCCGTCCCCTGTGAACAGCATGTTGCCCGGACGGCAATCGCCGTGCGCCAGCGTCACCAGACGCGGCGCGAAGTAGCGCTGCAGCGCGCTCCAGACCTCGCGGTACGACGGTTCGGTCCTGGCGATGAAGCCCTCGACGAACTTCGCGTAGTCGAGACCTGTCCGCGCCGGGATCCAGGCGGTCGCGGGCGTGGACAGGCGGCCGAGAAAAAACGCGTTGAGGCACGCCGCGCCGGCGAGGAGCGCCCGCATCGCCTCAAGCGAACAGCCGCGCCAGTCGGCCGGCGTCGTGCTCTCGACGTGCTCGACGACGAGGCAGACGCGGTTGACGAAGGTGACCGCGTCGGCAAACAGCGGACGCGCAACGGCCACGGGTACCACCGGCGCGAGCTGCCGGTAGAACTCGATCTCGCGCGAGAACGGCTCGAGCGCCGCGCGAAGAGCCTGCATGTACAGCGGCATGCCGCGGCCGCTCTGCAGCTTAACCACCACGCGCCTGGCGTGCTGGGCACCGTCGGCCGTGCCCAGCCGCATCTCGACCATGCCGGTCGTCCGCTGCTTGTCGGGCTCCTGGCCCGGACCGCCGCGGCGTCCCAACCCGGCAAACACGGCGCCGGGTGGAATCGCCGGCGGTGCGATCAGGCCGCGCGACGGTCGTGTCAGCAGGGCGAGGAGCCGTGCCGGTTCGGCGTCAATCTCGTCGAGCGAACGGGGAAACGGCAGCGGCCAGATCCGTGCGAGGCGCTGTTCGGCGGCGATGGCAATGGCGGTGAATGGAGCGACCAGCAGGATGCGGGCAAGATCCCCCATGGGTGCGCGAGTGTACCTCGACGGGGTGCGCCACAAGAAAACGGCAAGGTCCCGTGAGGCAGTCTCCTATGCCGCCAAGTTCAGCGGCAACTCGACTTTCTCAAACGGAACGATCGGCTTGGGCTTGCGGCCTTGGCCCCCGCTGCGTTTCGACCATGCGCCTTATCTTCTGGGAACCAGCGCCACGGTCACCGACCCAGCTGACGGGCGCCGAACGTTGGGTCGGGTCCGGTCCACAGGCACTCGCGCACCGTCATCAGCCGCGAAGCCATGTCGACCGTCGCACCTGAAACGGGAGCCGGGTCTCCTCCTCGGCGGACACGGCGCCCTTCATCGGCGAGTCCACGCGGAACACGTGCAGCGCGATCGTGCGCATGGGTCCCGTCCACTCGTAGACTGGTTCCAGTTCGAGTTGCCGTGGACGGGGGACGTCGGACCGCAGAGCGGAAAGATCGAGTCGAAACCGAGATCGTAGATCGGTTCGTGACTATTTCGCCGTACTAGTTTTTCCGGGGCGGGGTCAGCGGATTATTGGGGGCAGGTCACCGCGCCTTTACGCTCCACTCCGTGCCGCTCCGTGACCTCGCGCGCACAACGATATCGAAATCGGCCGTGTTCATTGAACGTTTCTCTGCTCGCGGGGGAAGGCGCACGGGAAACCGTCGGGGAAACCGCAGGGGAAACCGTGGCGCTGAAGCGCTTTCCCCTGTTACCTCGTTGACCGAGAGCGGACCGAGACCACCTTCGCAGTCTTCCCTTCGACAACCGCCGTGAGCCGCTGACATCACCGCTCGAGCGCGGCGCGTTTCTCTGCGCAGAACGTTAGAAGGCGCGCGTCGACGTGTCGCCATTCGGCCGCAAGAGCCCTGCGCGTGAACCGCACTGCGGGCTGCAGCATGCTGCGTCGTCACGAGGCACCTGATCGTGATGCTCTGGCGATCCATCTGCGTCTGCTGCCCAGCGCTTTGAAGCAGGCAGATCGACTTTTTAGAAGAGACAACGGTGAATCACTAACGTGCGGGACGGGCAATTGTGCGATCGCACCTTGCGGAGGCACCACCTATGCTGCGCGGATGAGCCAGGATCGAAAATCCCTCTCGATCGTCTCGAACGCGCAGAAACGATCGGCCAGCGCCTCCTCGCCGAACCGTCCCGCATCGCCGATCGCAGCGATGCTGAATATCGAGGCTCTCGCTCATCAGCATCGTCGTCTGATTGGCGAGGCCGATCCGTTCGAGGTCGCGATCGGGATCGAAGCCGGGACTCGATGCGGCGGCGAAATTCGCGCGCACCGTCTCTCCGTCGAGCCGCCCGCGCAGGAAATCGCAGACGATCTCCGCCTCGGCGACGTCGCGCACGCACGAGTAGCGGCGTCCGGATGCGTGAGCGCCTGCGATGCCGTGGCCCGCGTCTCTTCGCGCGCCTGCTTGCCGTAAATCACCGCTGTGAAGCCGTCACGCGCCGAACGATGAACCATCTTCCACACGTTGAGCACGCTGCCGCAAGTCGTGTCCACGAGGACGCACCCGATGTTCGAGACAAACGCCAGTTCTTCGGCGGTGACGCCGAACGCGGGGAGGACCATCACGTCGTTGGCATGGACCTCCGCGTCTCGCTTCGCCGGATCCATCGCGCTCGAGGGCAGGACGATGATGGCCATCTCGCGAAGGCGCGTGTTGTCGTCGCGGTTTTGGATGATCTTGCCGGACAGGAAGATCCGCCGGTCGGGAAAACGATGCCGGGTTTCGTAAGCGTGCTCTACCGCCCGGTCGACCCCGTAGCAAACCCGAATTCACGGGCGAGCCTCGGGCGCAGCTCTCCCGCGACCGCTTCGTACCCGAGCACCTTGTGGCGATCGACGACCTCACTGCGATAGCTCCGCGCGAGGACCGAGGCGACCGCGTGTTTGAGGCCGAATCCCCGTTAGAAATAAGGCGCGAGGCCGACGGCGTGGACAGGGCTGGGCTGGCGCTCACGGCTGAATCCGCGTTTGAAAGGGATGACGGAAACCCGACAAACGTTTCGTGGCGGCGAGACAGGCGTAGTATCGTGACCGCCGCGATGGCCGAAACCCACGACATTCGTGTCGCCGTCGTGGCGCGTCAGATCGCGTCCCGGCCGCCCGGCACGCGGATCACGATCCGTAAGCTGACGCCGTCCCACAGCATCCGTGACCCGGGCTACAAGCGCGGCCTGCATGCGGTTGATGTGAGCGCGCTCGATCAGATTCTGGAGATTGACGCGGCGCGCGGGATCGCGCGCGTCGAAGGACAAGTCACCATGGGCGCGCTCTCCGCGGCGACGCTCGCGAAAGGGTACCTCCCGTCCGTGGTCCCCGAGTACCGCATGTTCACCGTGTCGGGCCTGATCAACGGCGAGGGGATCCAGTCGTCAAGCCACCGCCACGGGCTGTTCACGCAGACGCTGGATTCGGTGGATCTGCTGATGGCCGATGACACACTGCGCACCACGTCGCCGACGGCTCATGCGGACCTCTTCAACGCGTTGCCTGAATCTCTCGGCACGCTCGGCATCGTCGTCGCGGCGACCGTCCGGCTCGTGCCGGCGAAGCGGTTCGTCAGGCTGACGTACCGCCGCTTCGATACGCTTGACGAGTATGTCGCGGCGTTCGGCGAATCGCTCGGCGTCCCTGATTTTCACGAAGGCGTCATCTTTGGTCCGCGCTGCCACGTGCTCCTGACGGGCGAGTTCGCCGACGATGCCGGCGGCCTTCCGATCTTCGACGTCGAGCGCGAAGGCGCGCCCTACTATTTTCAGCACGTCCGCGAGCTGGCTCGGCAGACGCGCGTGTCGCACGAGGCGATGCCGACGCTCGCCTATCTGGCGCGCCCCGAGCGCGGTCTATGGTGGATGCTCGAATGTCACGCCGATTTCCCGCTGCTGAGCGAAACCTTCTGGGGTCGCGCCGCGATGGACAAATCGGTCGCCAAAGATTACCGCCAGGATGGGTTTGCGCCGCGGAACCTGACCGCGGAGGAACGAGAGCGCTGCGTGATCAGCCAGGACATCGGCGTCCGCATCGAGCGGCTCGCCGAAGGCATTCGATGGATTCAGGAGCGGCTCTCGGTTCATCCGATCTGGAACTGCGCGATCCGCCTCCCCGAGGATCGGCGAGCCTTCTTCGGCGGCTCCGAGTACCTCGTCGATCTCGGCGTCTATGGCGAGCCGAAGGTGGCCGACTACCGCCGCGTCGCCGCGATGCGCGCGCTGCAGGCGATGGGCGATGCGCCCTCCCTCTGGGGCGTTTCGTACCGCTCGTGGAACGAGATGGTCGCGGCCTTCCCCGATCGCTATGCGCGCTACGAGCGGGCGCGCGCCCAGGCCGGCGCGGACGCCGCGTTCCTCCACCTGCGCGAGAAGGTCGTCTGGGTCGATCCGGACACACCCGATCCGGGCCCCATCCCGAACTGGCGGCTATATCGGACGTTCGGCCATAGCTGGTACCTCAATCCTGTTGCGCATCTGGTGCGAGCGGCCGGCGTTGTCAGCAAAGCGGTCTGGCCGAACCCGACTCGATGAGATGTCGGCTCCGATCACGCGGCCGCCAACGTGCTCCAGCAGCAGGCCGGTTCGACGCCTTTCTCACGCGCTTCAATACGGACGCTCGCAGCAGGCGCTCGGCATGAAGATCCCGCCGACGTCTGCGCGCGCTCACCCTGCGTGTATCGCGGCGTCCCGGCGCTGACCTATCCCTTCCACGATCAGACGATCATGGTCACCGGTTGCGGCTGCATCTGCTTCCGCGGACGCAAGGTGAATCTCAGTCACGTCTTCGCCGGTCAGAGCGTTGGCGTGACGCAGGTTGGCGAGCGGATCTGGCTCGTCACCTTTATGCAGTACGATTTGGGCTACTTCGACGATGAGACGTGTCGGCTCGAACCGATCGAGAACCCGTTCGGCCCGAAAGTGTCACCTATGTGCTCGGAATAAACCGTCACCCATGTGTCCGGTATAGACCTCGAGCGATTGGCTCCTCAGGCTGGACTCGAACCAGCAACCTTCCGGTTAACAGTTTGATGCAGGTTGGTCATCTTGTCGGTCCTTCAGAGGTTTAGCTCTCGCCTGATGCTCGCTGTTACCGGGTGTTCGGGAACACATTGTTCACTGATTGTTCACTTAAGGACCGGGCCTGATTTCAGCCAAGTTTCACCTCGGCCGTGTGGTGAAGTTCTACGACCGCGAGGCCGCGTAGCTCCATCGATCGAGTTTCGCACACGACGCCATCTCCCTACGGAAAAGGCCGCCATTCTACACAGATCGAATTACCGCGCCCTACGCCACTCAAGGAACAGGACGTCAAGCCGCAGCGTGGGCGTTGCCCATGTCCTTACGCCCCCGGCACCTTGACCACCAGTACCCGTCTAGGCAGCGCGTTAGGATCGACGTTGGGGACTCGCGTGATTCTTCTCCCAGCCCGAGTCATCGACGTCACCTCGACATCCACCTTGCCGTCCCTGCCCAGCCCGACGTGCACCGGTACGACACTCTGCGAACAGTACCCGCTGCCCGTGTCGACGAGACGCCCCCCGAGGACGGTTCGGCTGCCGGGCGCGTACACTCGCACTTCCGAGCCGGGGCGTGTGTGGCGCCCGTGCTCGTCGACCACCGAGACCTGAATCGAGCGACGCGCCAGCGCCGACGGGAGCTTGTTCCGGAACAGGTAGTGCCCTCCAGTTGCGTTGTTGTTGGCGAGGGCCAGATCGAGCCCACCATCGCCGTCGAAGTCCACCCACTGCACGCCGTGCGTGGCGCCGTGCTTCGCGATCAATTCGATGATCGCATCGCTGAACGTCGACCCGTCGTTGTGGAAGAGCAAATCATGCTCGTTCAGCGGCTGATCGATATACGACGAGACGTACAGATCGGGCCGGCCGTCATTGTCGTAGTCGCCCCAGTTGGAGGGCGTCGCCTTGGCGCCGCCCTCTACGCCCATCGCCTGCGCCATGTCCTTGAAACGGCCGCGCCCCTCGTTGTGATAGAGAAAGTTTCGTCCGTAGCCGGCGACGAACAGGTCCAGGCGGCCATCGTTGTCGTAGTCGGCAACGCTGGGGCCGTTGCTGCCGAAGGTAGACGGCCGGCCGTCGGCGTCCATGCCGAGCTCGTGGGCTACGTCGACGAAGCGCGCCCCGTCGTTCCTGAAAAAGCCGTTGAGCGTGCCGTCCTGGTTCGCCGTGAACAAATCGAGGCGTCCGTCGTCGTTCATGTCGAACCAGACAGCGCCCACCGTCTTGCGCGGGTCGTCGACCCCCATGTCCTTCGCGACGTCGACGAACCTGCCTCCTTCGTTGTGAAACAGCATATTCGGGGCGTCGCGGAAGGCCACGAAGAGGTCGACGCGTCCATCGTTGTCGAAGTCGATCCACGAGACCTGGCGCGTCTCGCCTTTTACGTCAACGCCTAGGTCGTGCGCCACCTCGGTGAAGTGCTTGCCGTCGCCGTCGTTCCGATACAGCTTGTTGGGAACGCCAGACCGCCGCGTGAACCCAACGTAGAGATCAAGATGGCCGTCCGCGTTGAAGTCGCCCCACGCCGCCGAGCGCGTGTCTGTCAGGTCGCCCAGTCGCAAGCCTGCTGCAATGTCGGCAAACCGGCTGCCGTCGTAGCGGTACAGGCGGTTCGCGATTCCGTCCTTGAATCCTACGAACAAATCAAGGTGGCCATCATTGTTGAAGTCGGCCCAACAATTCGGCTGGGCGCCGGCGAGCGCAAAGAGCCCCGGTTGTACAAGCTCGAACATCGGGGTGTCGCCGGCTGAGGTCAGCGCAAGGCCGCGGCGCGCGGTCAGGCTGCCAACCACACCCGTCACGCCGAACTTCACGAAGTTTCGACGGTTCACTCGCAGAGTACCCTCCACCACGCGCTCGCGCGTCATGCCGATCACTGCATCCTGGGCTGTCAGCGCCTGGCGTGCCCCAGCTAATCCCACGCCCGTCAGCGCTCCGCATCGTCGCTCGTGAACCCGTGAAAGAGCAACATCTAAGCGGGTCAACTGCCGAAGGTCAAGTGACCTGCCCATTCATCCGCTACGGAAAATGAGAGGTCCTCGGGTCTTGGGCAGTTCCGAATTCAAACGTACAGGAAAAAAGGACGCAATTCCTGCGCCGAAAAGCCGAGCTGTATTTACGGACATTCTGCACTTTTGGGCGCGAGTTGCCGTCCTGCCGCGTTGCGATCGCCTGACAGCAGCGGACTCTCGGGGCGGTGTTGAGCGGCGGTGATCCCAGGGCCGATGATCTCATGGCGTTTCGCAGTTCCCGTCCTGGGTGCGATCATTCTAGCGAGCTCTTTCACGCGCGGTCGAGTTTTGGCGAGAGACGATCACTTTTTTTGCAAATCTGATTAAAGTACTCCACACGTCTTGCGGCCCACCCTCTAAGAAATCACAACACGAATTCGTGTGTCCCGCTCACGGCGTCAAAATCGTACGGTTCAGCCAGACCACGTTGTCCCAGCTGAGCGGCTTCTCGCTGCCATCGAATAACCTTGCGTAACTGCCCCCGCCACCTCTGAAAGAGAACTCCTGAACGCGGTCTGGAGGGTTGGTCGTTGTGTTCCGCAGGATGTCGAGTACCTGTTCCTGGCGCCACATTTGGAAGACCACCGGCGTTTTCGCTGAATAGAACTTCGTCTCCGACGGGTTCGTTCGATTACCAACCCCGTGCTCGTATTTGATGTGGAGTTCCAGGTGTTCCCCTGACGCTGCCTGAAAGGACCAATCCTGCGAGTCGATTACAGCCGTGCCACTGCTCACCGACGATGTTCGCTGCATCCGATGTGTTGTGGCCGGTAGGTACACTCCGAACGGGCCTGGCGCCGCCGAAGGTTCGTCCACTAGGCCGCCGATGATGAGTTGCGCGTTTGTGCCCGCCGAATCCTTTACCGGTGCTGCGAGGTAGACGAGCCGACCCGAACCCTTACCAACTGGCCGACCATCTGGTCCATTGACGGTAACGCGATCGACGAAGATGGCCCGCAAATTGGCGTCCTTCGCCGGACCCTGTGCGGCGACATTCAAAACAAATCCTGAGGGCAGCATTGCTGACAAGCCACTGTCGGACACGTGCAAGTCGAGCTGAAAGCGAGCCTCCATACTGATTTCGACTGGAGACTGCGCGCTGACAGAACGATCGATGGCGACGATCAGCGCGACGGCCATTGTCACCGCGAGAGCCGCTTCTAGAAACCGTTTGTCCATAGATCGACCTCCTTTGATCGAAACAGACAACCTCAGATGATGCTGGCTCAGCGAAATGCGCCAGGATGATAACGCTATTCGTGGTAGTTGCGATTGCGCCCTTGAGCAAGCGAATCGGGCGTGCGGACGGATGCCACAAATGAAGATCTCCACATTGCACGCCACCATTTCTGGCCGACTGCTCTTGCATTTCCTTGTCATGACCGCGTATGAAGGCGTCCTTCGATCCCGAGTGCGATTATCCGGCCGGGCACGTTATCATCCGCGCATGCACGAGATACGGCGCCTCACCGAATCCGATGCACGCGAGTTCTGGCAATTCCGATTAACAGGACTTGAGGAATCGCCGCAAGCCTTCACCGAGTTGGCCGACGAGTTGCGAGCATCCCCACAAGACGGCGTCGCTATACTACGCACATGAAGCACACGTCCGTCGTCGCCGCTGCTGTCGCCCTCGTCATCGCCGCCGTCTTCGCGCACCGTTTGCCGGCGCAGACTGCGCAGGTGCCGCCCGCCGGACGCGTCTCCGACGCAGCGGTTGTCGAGGCGCTGCTCAGTCAGTACCGCGTCCCAGGCGTCAGCATCGCAATCATCAAGGACTTCAAGATCGTCGCGACGTACGCGTACGGCGTCGCGGATGTCGCCACCGGCGCGCCCGTCACGCCGGACACGATGTTTCAGGCCGCGTCGATCAGCAAGCCGGTCGCGGCGATGGCGTCGCTGAAAGCCGTGCAGAACGGATTATTCTCGCTGGATCAGGACGTCAACACGATCCTGAAGTCGTGGACGCTGCCGGAGAGCCCATTCATGCGCGACGCACCGGTTACGCCCCGCGCGCTCATGAGTCATACGTCTGGCACCGGCGACGGCTTCGGATTTCCCGGCTACGCGCTGGGCGCGCCGCTGCCGAGCGTTCCGCAGATCCTCGACGGCCTGCCGCCGTCGAACCTGCGCAAAGTCCGGCTCGAGCGTCCGCCGTTCAAGGCATTCAAGTACTCCGGCGGCGCGGTCATCATCGAGCAGCTCGCATTGAGCGATGCGGCGGGGAAGCCGTTCCCGGACATCGCGCGCGACTGGGTGCTGAATCCGATCGGGATGACGAACAGCACGTACGAGCAGCCGCTGCCCGCGGCGCGTGAACGGCAGGCCGCGCGCGCCCACGACCGCTCCGGCGCGCGCATGGGCGACCCGTGGCGTGTCTATCCCGAGAGGGCCGCCGCGGGACTGTGGACGACGCCGACTGATCTCGCGAGGTTCGCGATCGAGGTGCAGCTGGCGGTCCTCGGCCGGTCGTCGCGCGTACTGAACCGCGCCACGGCGCGCGAGATGATCACGCCGGTTGGCGTCGGACCCTTTGCCGTCGGCTTCCAGATGCAGAAAGAAGGCGAGGGCTGGTACTTCGAGCACGGCGGCAGCAACTGGGGGTTTCAGTGCGAGCTCGTCGCGCACGTCATGCACGGCTACGGCGCCGCGATCATGACTAATGGCGATAACGGCGGCGCGCTCATCCAGCCGCTCCGTCGGATGATCCAGCAGGAATACGCGTGGGATGCGCTGGATCCGCCGATTCCGCGCCGCTACGGACCGGAAGGGTCCCTGGGACACTGAGCTGACGCGACGTTGAGCGTGCTCCGCCGACGGCTCGCGACGGTTGTCGCCGCGTGGCGACCTTGTTGAATGATCGACCAACGCTACTCGTTAGCAGCCACGTATTGCGGGACCGTATTGTTGCTGGGTCTGGTCCACGGTGGCATCGTCCACCGCTGGGCCGAGCATGCGATCGAGCGAGAGTCCGAACCGAGCTGTCTCCGCAGACATTCTGCACGTTCTCGCTCGAGTTGTCGTCCCGCTTGGAGACAGCTCGGAAAGCCCTCGGGCCGCGTGGAACGCCATCATCGATGGAACCGCAGTCGGCAGCCGCTACTGCTGATCTTCGACGATCCCGTCCCTCAGGCCGGTGATCGCCAGCTGTTCGCGACAATATTTGGCTTGGCTTGAGGTGACATAAAAGGCCGCACCGTGTCTGATCGCGCGAAAGAGTACCGTGCGGCCGAACGGCTCGACTTGCACGGCGTAGTCGACCCCAGCCATTGTGAGCCGCTCTTCGACGCGCCGTGCCACGCGAAGTGAGCCGGCGACAAAAATCCGTTCAGGGTCCCGCAGCTCCTCCGGTTCAATCCGTGCCATCACTAGAGGTGTAACATAGTTTTCGCGCGAGTTGTTGTCCTAGCGCGTCGATCGTCCCACAGCGCACACGCCCCGTTTCCCTCCGAGCGCCGTTGAGCGGGGGGGGTCCGAGGGCCGATGACCGGTCGCATGACCACGGCCCGTCCTGAGCAACGTTACGACCACCGGCTGTGCGAGCTCGTTCAACACACCGGGGACGTGACCATGGCCACGGATCTCGGCGTGCCTCGGTCGACGGCGCGGGGGTGGCTCCGCACCGCGCCGACCGTGGTGGTCAGTCTGGACGTGGCGAACCTGACCGAGCTCGAACTCCGACAAGAGATCCTCACACTCCGACAGCGCGTGCAGAAACTCGCGGCACTGCTTCGACTCGCATGGGTCCTGCTGCGCCTCTCTGGATTCACGTTGTCGGGCGAGCGATTGCCCAACGGTCCCGATAAACTGCTGATCCTGCGTGCCATCGACCGAGCCCGCGCATGCATACCCTTGCGGGCCCTTCTGCTTCTCCGTCTGTGCACTTGATGATCGGCGTCGTGTCCGCGCACCTCACCGCATCGCCTGACGCCATCCGAGATCCGGGTGATCGAGGAAATGGTGATGTCGCCCAACTACCGTCACGTCCCAACCGGGACGCGGGCGGCCGTGGCCCAGCGGCTCCGCACGGTGTGGGCGTCCGCCTCGACGTGGTACCGCCTGGTGCAGAGATTCGGCTGGCGACGGCCTCCGCTCCGAGTGCACGCCGCGAAACCCACGAAGGGACTTCGAACCACGCGATCCGACGAGACGTGGCATATCGACACCACCGTCATTCGTCTGCTCGATGGGACACGCGCCTATCTGCATGCCGTGATCGACAACTTCTCGCGACGGATGGCGTGTCGCCGAGGCGTTCGCGCCCGGGAACAGCGTGGCCATGCTGCTCGAGGCCGGTCGGGCCGCCGCACTCTCCGACACCGCCCCAGTCGTCTTGGCGGATGCTGGGGTCGAGAACGTGAACGCCCAAGTCGACGAATTGATCGCCTCAGGTGTCCCGCGTGTCGAGTGCTGGCCCTCACGGGGCTACGGTTCTCGAATTCTATGATCGAGGCGTGGTGGCGCTCACTCAAGCATCAGTGGCTCTTCCTCCACTCCTCGACAGCGTCACCAATGTCCGTCGCCTCGTGGCGTTCTACGTCGACGAACATAATCGCGTACTGCCGCATTCGGCGTTTCGCGGCCACACGCCAGACGAGATGTACTTTGGATTGGGAGATATGGTCCCCGCAAACCTCACGTCAGGCGCGGCCGCCGCACGACGGGCCCGCGCCGAGGCTAACCGAGCAGCGGACTGCGCGACGTGTCCGTCACTCGATACCGCCGCACAGTAAGGACAAGCCTGCGCCTACAAGTGTGCCTGAAGCGGCTCGTGCATCCGCCGCCCGTGCTCGAGCGTCATCAGCAGGACATCCGGCGTGACCGGCGCCCGACGGAACGCATCCACACCAACCGCGCTTGCAATCGCATTCATGACAGCGCCGAACGCAGCACCGACCGGCGGCTCGCCTACGCCACGCGCACCCACGGGAGTCTCGGGATCGGGAAGTCCAACCGCGTCGGCGCCCATTGCCGCTGGGACGTCGAGGATGGTGAGCGGTTTGTTGTAGTGAAACCGCTTGGCCAGTGGCAAGCCGTAGTGCGGGTCGTAGACCCACTTCTGGGTCAACGCGTGCCCGATTCCGAGGCAACTGCCGCCGCAGACCTGGGCAGCCATGCTCCTCGGGTTGATGACTGTCCCGATGTCCGCTATCCCAAGATAGTCGATAAGCGTGGGCCTCCCCGTCTCGAGGTCGACTTCGACCTCCGCAAACCCCGCTACAAACGAGTACGTGGTGCCGTCATGTGGATACCCGTCCTTGGCTACGCCCATCAGACCGAGGCCGGCAAGCGCGGCGGCTGCGGCTTTCGTGCTGGGATTGATATCCTCGGGCAGCTCGTGTCCGTCGAAGTGGCCGCCCAGCGCGATCGCTCGTGTGGCTGCCTGCGCGTAGGTGAGGCCACGCCCCGGGCTGCCACGCCGGTACACGCGTTCTCCCCCAAGCTGGTAGTCGTCGGGACTGCCACCGAGATCGCGCGCGGCAATCTCCTGCAGCTTCCTCCGCGCGTCCATGCCTCCCGCATGATTCGCTCGCGTCATCGCATGCGTCGTCTGGCTCCCGACCGAGAGGCATGAGTACGGGAGGTTCTTGCTGGTAACGCCCCACACGATCTCGACTTTCTCCCATGGGAACGCCAGGATGTCGGCGGCAACGCGCGCGAGATCAAAAAGGGAATGCGTGCCCAGATTGCCGACACCGCTCTGGACGTACAGCTTGCCGTCTGGCCGAATCGTCAACAACCCATCGTGGCCGGTGGATCCCGAGGTATGCGTGCCGACAGCGACGCCGACACCCCGCACTTTGTTGCCCTTCTTCTGCCCGGCGCGCGCAGCGCGTTCCTTCCAGTTGAAGCGCTCGGCTCCGCGATCGAGCGCCTCCTTGACGAAGGCACTCGTCGTGTACCCGCGCTGGCCGTTCCGCGCCGGGCCGAATGGGGCTTTGCCGGCGGGTGCGTTGATCTTCCGCATTTCCACCTGATCGATGCCGAGCTTGTTCGCTCCCTTCGTAATCGCCTGCTCCACAATAGCGATACCCTGCATCTCGCCCGGCGACCGCTGAAACAGACGCGTGGGCGTGTTCGTGAGAACGTTGATGGCGCGCCAACGCATGGCCATCGGCTGGTAGAGCAGGGATGTCGCCTGGCCCGCCGCACGATGGTCGCCGCGCTCCCCGCGCGCCCCGTTGTCCTGGACGATGAACAGGTCAAGGGCGATGATGCGGCCGTCGGCGCGGAAGCCGACCCTGGCTCGCCCGGTCATGTTGGTGCGGGCATGCCCGATGTAGTGCTCGTCCTCGCGGCTCACCCGCATCATAACGGGCGCGTTGGCCTTCTTCGCAAGCAGGGCCGGGATGCACATCGACACGGCGCCGCCGCCCTTGCTGCCGAACCCGCCGCCCGTGTACTCGGAGATGAATACGACGTCGGAGGGACTGACGCCGACCCAGCTCGCCACCAGGGGATGTGTCCGCATCGTGCTCTGGGTCGACCCGTGCAGGTACAACTTGCCGTTCTGCCAGTAGGCGAATGCACTGCGTGTCTCGAGCGTCTGGTGGCTCGTCGCCTGAACGACGAAGGTTTCGTCGACGACCAGCGCCGCATCCTTCAGCCCCGTTTCGACGTCGCCGACGGTCCACTCCTCGGTGGCTTCGCCCATCGGCAGCTGCCCGGGGACGGCGTCGGCGAAGTCGCGCTCGGTCCACTTCACCGTGCGAAGCTCCGTCTGGTTGAAGGCCGCCCCTTCCAGATCGCGCCTGGCCGGACCGCGGGCCGGCGCCAGGACGTTGCCCTTGGTCGTTGCGTTCGGACCGTTCGGACGCAGGCTTTCGAGTGGGTCGGTCACAAAGGGCAGCAGCTCGAGGTCGAGGTCGATTCGCTCGATGGCCTGGACCGCCGTCGACTCGTCGACGGCGGCGACCGCGAGAATAGGTTCGCCCTCGAAGAGCGGCTCGTTCGTCAGGGCCGGAATGTCCCCACGCGCCGCTTCGGGCAGGTCGTCGGCCGTGAGAATCGCCTTGACGCCCGGCATGGCGAGCGCGGCGCTCGTGTCGATCCGCCGCACGCGCGCATGGGGCATCGGGCTGAGGAGCAACTTGCAGAAGAGCATGCCGTCCGCGCGGAAGTCTTCCGCATACTTGGCCCGCCCGGTTACTTTGGCGACCAGATCCGGCGTTGTGTAGTTCTTGCCGATGAGTCTCTCGTCAGCCACGTTTCGCCCTCCCCGACGTCAAAGGCCCTAACCGGCAAAATACGCCCCGCATGCTCGGCTGTCAACGCGCAACGTTAAGCAAGCGCCAGACAATAGTCGTCAGCATCTGGAGGCCGCTTATGCCCGCGCAAAAGAGCCTGTACAGTGCAGAAGCTCGATCCGACGTACGCCGTACGCTCGTATTCGTGAATGCGTCCGCCCAAACGGTCGCGACGTTTGACCTCGATCGGTTGCGTCTCTGCCCGCGTAACCGGTGACGGCCGGCCATTCGGTGGCACCAGGTCCAAGCTGCGGTGGGGTCGCTAACCGGAGTAATGATCGATGAAGACTGTCAGCGTGCGCTCGAGATGCTGGGCGTTCACGATCAGCAGCCAGTCCAAGCATTCGGACCGAGCGGTCCGCACAAACCGTTCCGCGATGCCGTTCGCCTCGGGCGACTGAATCGGCGTCCGGACGATTCGGGTACCATGCGCTTCGAACACGGCATCAAAACCGTCCGTGAACGTGCGATCGTTGCCGCGGATCAGAAATGTCACCGGCTCGGATCCTTCGCTGAGCGCCCACGTCAGAGCCGGATACGTTCGTCTTCTCCACGAAGTTCGGCGATGCGTTGTTGCCGGGCAACGTGTTGCGGCGATCGATCTTCCCGACTCGTCGAGGGCTTACCTTGCAGCTGCTCGGGCGACGATAGGCGACCGTCCCGACGGTTGCCCCGTGTTCCCTCAATGGCGTACTGTCCCACAATTCAGCCGCGAGCCCACGGGCAGCGGGGCGAGAAACGCCGCGTTGAGCAGCGTGAAAATTGTCGTGTTGGCGCCGACGCCGAGCGCGATCGACAGAACGACGACTCCCGTAAACCCCGGGTTCCTGCCCATCGTGCGCAAGGCATACCGCACGTCTTGCCACAGGAGTTCCATGGTCGCCAGCCTTCCGTTCGGATCTCTGTCTTTAACGTCGGCGGCGTGGCAGCGGTT
>JBPYEE010000326.1:0-4923 GCA_051985095.1 Vicinamibacterales bacterium
TCCGATTCGGCCTGTTCATACGCCCGGTCGAGATAAAGCTTCCACGCGACGTTTGCGCTGTAGACCGCGGAAAGCGGCTCCGCGTCTCGCGCGCGGCGCGCTTCCGCCACGGCCTCTTTCGTCCGACCGACCTCAGCCAGATAAGTCGCATAGACGTGATGGGCATTCCCATAACTCGGATTCATTTGGATCGCTTGCTTGCATAAACGCTCCGCGCCTGCCCAATCCCACTCGTAATCCATTTTCACCGAGGCTAACGTCACGACAGGACCCACAAGGCTTTTATCCAGCGCTAACGCTCTGTCTGCTGCAGCTCGCGCTCGCGGCCGGGCATCTTGTTCGGGAAGAACTCCCCAGGCTCCAAGATTGTTGTACGTATCGGCAAGGCCTGCCCACGCAAGCGCGTATCCGGGATCCTTTGTGATCGCCTTCTCGAAGTAATCCGCGCGTGTTTGAAGATTCTCTTCGCCCGAAAGCTCCCAGAAGTGGCGTGCCTTGAGATAGTTTTCGTGGGCGTCCGGATCAACAGCGTTCGGCGTCGCGAGTAGTGTTCGCTCCTGTGACGTGACCTTCACTTGAATCGCGTTCGCCACCGCCTGGGCGACCGTGTCTTGCAATGACAAGACCTGATCGAAGCTGCCCTCGTATTTTTCGGCCCACAAGCTTTGTTCGGGGGAAGCTCGGATCAACTGAGCTGTGATCCGAACCTGATTATTCGATCTGAGCACGGCGCCTTCCACCACTGCGTCCACCCCGAGTTCACGCGCGATGACGGATAGAGGCTTTTTCGTGTCACGATACATCACGATGGAGGTTCGGGAAACCACGCGCAATGCGCTGATCTTTGCCAGCGCGGTGATCAGCTCGTCGGTCATGCCTTCGGCGAAGTAGTCTTGCTCGGAATCGTGAGAAAGATTCTCCAGCGGCAGCACGGCAAGCGATTGGATCGGTTGATCTCCACTCACTACTTTTCTGAAGGCGCGGATGCCTAGCGCGATCGCGCCAAACGCTAACAGGGCGGCCGCCGCGCTGAGCAACCACGATCGCAGTCGCCGGCCAGATTTCGGCATTCGGATCGCTGTGGCTTCGAGTGCGCCCCTGACATCCTCGATCTTCTTCGGGCGGCGATTCGGATCCTTTTGCAGACACTGCTGAAGTAGTTCGCCGACGTTCGCCGGAGTCGTTTTGGGTAACTCCGTCCAATTCGGTTCGCGTTCGAGTATGGCTGCAATCGAATCGGCCACGGCGCTGCCGCCGAACGCTTGTTTTCCAGTAAGCAGTTCATACAGCAAGCAGCCGAACGCCCAGACATCCGTTCGGTGATCAACGTCGCCGCCACGCACCTGCTCTGGACTCATGTACCCAGGCGTCCCGACCATCTGGCCCGCATGTGTGTCGGGGTCTGCTGTGACCGTCGAGAGATCCATGAGCTCCTGATCTCGTTGTTTGCCCCAGAGGGCTTTGGCCAAACCGAAATCGAGAACCTTGATCCGGCCTTCGGGGGTCACCTTTACATTGGCTGGCTTCAAATCGCGATGAACGATGTCTTTGCGGTGTGCCGCTTCCAGCGCGCCCGCTACCTGGCCTGCGTAATCGAGCGCTCTCTCGACCGGCATCGGCCCCGATAGAGTTTCTCCCTCCACCAGTTCGAGCACCAGGAAGTCGACGTTCGCAGCGGTCTCCAGTCCGTAGATCGCTGCGATGTTGGGATGATTCAGGGACGCAAGAGTACGCGCCTCGCGCCGAAACCTCGCTAAACGGTCCGGCTCATGCGCGAATGCCGGCGGCAGCGACTTGATAGCCACGTCGCGGCCGAGCTTGTGATCGTGGGCACGATGCACTTCACCCATACCACCGCTGCCAAGCAGACCAAGAATCTCGTAAGGTCCAAGCCTGGTTCCGACGGGTAGCGGCATGTTTGGTGGCTTAGGAACCGATGTGCTGTCAGGATTCTGTGTGTTCAGAATACTCCAGCTTGACGTGACGACGAATGCTTCTGAGGGTTGGGCCGTACCGTCGACGTCAACGGAGAGACCGTGTTCGGTGGAACTGACGCCCGTTCGGCCGACAGTGACGCCCGCCAGTGCAGAATGGCGAAACCGGTCCCGATCTCACCCGCGCATGCGGCCCCCGTCGGTGGTTGGCCCTCTCCTAAAGCGCCTCTGTGGCTGAAGAGACACAGGAAGAGACCCCACGGATGGGTGTGACAAGCCGATCTCGCTGTTGCACGTCGTGGAATATGACCACATCCAAAATGGAAGCACTCCGCGAACGCTCACGAAGCCGCTCATTTCACGCGCCTTACGTGAAACCTGGCGATTCGCCGCGAGCACTGGCCGGCGGCGGTGTGTGCCGCCGGGAATTGAGGGTACTGATGCGCAGACAAAACGTGAGCGACCCCATCCCCCGGACCGAAACGCTTCCCGAGGCCAGTTCCGCGGGGTCGCTCACGTTCTGTCTGCGTGTCTGGTTGCCAGGTGTCCAAGCGGCACGGGAGCCGCCGCGCCGTCGTCACAGCTGCGAGGCCAGAGCCGAGTCGATTGCCGTGACAGAAAGCACGCCGGCCGGCCGTGTCACAGCAGGCGTGCGTGATCACGGCCGGCTGGCGCGTTCCAGGCGTGGAGCAGCGGCGCCGTCGCACCAGCGGTTCGGTGCGGACTCATGCACGGCATGCCACGCCGGGATGTCGTCGCCCTCGTCTGTCAGCCCTGCCGCAGTCATGACCAGATGGTGTCCTCGGCCGCGACGTCCGTTCGCACGAACCCCGACACCGCCGCCGCGTCCGAAACGCGCCACCTGCGCCGCGCACCATCGTCGCTGTGTCGCGACGATCACGATCGGATCGGCGCTACGAAGGGGACCGACGATCGATCGCGGATCGACCTCTTGTGCAAGGGTCATTGACAACTCCGCGCGCGCCGCTTATACGGTAGAAGAAGCCTCGTAGCGGCCGTCATTGGCCGCCCTCCACGTCGCTCGACGCAGAGCGCTCCCTCACGGCGCCTCAGGCCCCGTGATCCAAACGCCTCCCATCGGGAGCTCGTAGTGGCGTCGCGATTGGCGCGGCCGGTCTCAGAACTCCGCACTGATGTCACATCGGTTGAATCCACCTCATCGACGGTGCGGAGGTGCGTGTGCAGATTAATAAATGGCGAAACATCGGCGCCGTGCCCGGACACATGCCGTTGCGCAATCCGCGCTCCTGGCGTGTCGAAGACGGGCGACGAGGTCGTCAAGCTCGGGCACACACCAGGCTCAGGCGTCGAGCAGCCGGACTGCCTTGTATCGCTTGAAGATCGGATCGCTCGTCATGACGGTCATTCGATCGACGATGCCCTGGCCGACGATCATCCGGTCGAACGGATCACGATGCACGGGCGGCAGTGCGGCAGCGACAGCGGCGTGGTCGAGCGTGATATCGAGCAGATCCATACCGGATTCGCGCGCCGCGTGGAGGAATCCGGCGGCGCCGGCGTTCAGCACCTGGGCGAGCTCTTTCAGGGGCTTCCGTGCGTGTTTGATCCAGAGCTCCCAAGCGCTGGCCACACTGACGAAAACATCGTTGGCAGGATCGATCAGCGCGGCGCGAGCGTCGTCGCTGAGATTCTCTGGGGCGCACTTCGCCCAGACGAAGACGTGCGAGTCGAGGAGAATTCGCATCAGCGCGGGCGCTGCTTACGCGTGCGTGATCCCGCCGGAATAGGTCTCGCGGCCGCCGCTTCGAACTCAGCCTCGATTTCGCGGTCGGCCTCTTTCCAGTCTCGCCACCACGCTTCCCAATCGACAGTGCGACCAGGGCGAGCCAGTTGTCCCAACCGTCGCGGGAGTTTCCGGCGTCCGCTCATCGGTCCCAGGCGTGCCATAGGTTTACCGGCCTTCGCGATGATGATTGTGTCGCCGTTCGCCGCCTCGTCGACGAGGCGCGACAGATGGGTTTTGGCTTCATAAAGGCTGACGTGACGCGCCATGGCTCACGATAACGCGCCGACACGCTGTTGGTCAAGAGTTGGTCAAGACCGGCTCGCCAGCCTGACGGGCGCATCGGTTGCGCCGGGGATCGAGCAGGACGACATACGTCTCGAGCGTCGCGATCGTCTCGGTGGATTGCCTCACGCGTACGTCCCGGCGGCGTGACACGGTCTTCGCACCAACACGGTCGAGATGTCATTTTGATGTCGTCGCGTTTGTCTGGGTCGCTATAATTTCGCATCCGCACAGGAACCAGGGTGGCCCTCACTGCCGGCACTCGCCTCGGCGCCTACGAAGTCGTCGCGCTCATCGGCAGCGGCGGGATGGGCGAAGTGTATCGCGCCCGCGATAGCCGCTTAAACCGCGATGTCGCGGTGAAGGTGCTGCCCGCCGACCTCGCCGCTGACCACGACCGCCTCGCCCGCTTCGAGCGCGAAGCCCAGGCCCTTGCGTCACTCAACCACCCGAACATCGCCCACATCTACGGCGTCCAAGACTCCTCCGGTACGCCTGCCCTTGTGATGGAGCTGGTTGAGGGGCAGACGCTCGCGGACCGCACCGCGAAGGGGCCGATCCCGCTCGACGAGGCGCTGCCGATTGCCAAGCAGATCGCCGAAGCGTTCGAAGCGGCGCACGAGCAAGGGATCATCCATCGCGATTTGAAACCGTCAAATATCTCGATCAGACGTGATAGCTGTGTGAAGGTCCTCGACTTCGGCCTCGCGAAGGTCGTCACGCGTGAGCCGGCCGACTCTGATCCGGACGAACCACCGACACTGGCGGCGACGCGAGCGGGTCTGATGCTCGGCACCCCTTCGTACATGAGTCCAGAACAAACCCGGGGCCAGCGGTTGGACCACCGCACAGATGTGTGGGCTTTTGGGTGCGTGCTCTTCGAGATGCTGTCTGGCCGAGTGGCGTTCGGGGGTCGAACGCCGTCTGACTCGATCGCGG
>JBPYEE010000327.1:0-3982 GCA_051985095.1 Vicinamibacterales bacterium
CGGGCAGCTTGAACGCCCAGTAGTTCCGTTCTTCAGAAGTGATCGGACGGTTCTCGAGCACCGCAAGCGCAGCCGCCGCACTGGGTTTCGCGCCGGCAATCGCGGCAGCCGTTGGCCAGACGGCGCCCTGATCGATCCACATTTTGATCGCGGCGACCTGCGCGGCAGTCAGCGGCGCGCCCTGCGCCGGCATCGAAGGCTGCTCGAGGCCGGCGACCCGGAGATAGAGTCGACTGTGCTCGGCGTCGCCGGGCACCACATCGGATCCGTGCGCGCCGCCGCGCAACGCGGTTTCGCGCGTCCGCAGGTCGAACTTCGACAGCTGCGCGGCATCGCCGTGACAGCTCCAGCAGCTGGTTTCGAAGATCGGCCGGATGTCCTTCGCGAACGTCACAACCGCGCTCCATGGCGCGCCCTGATCGATCCACGCTTTGAGTGCGGCGATATCGCTCGGCTCGAGGGTACCGCCCATCGGCATCGCCGGCAGGTCGAGTCCGGCGACCATCCGGTACAGGCGGCTCTGCTGAGCGTTCGCCGGAAGCAAGGCGGGCCCGTGCGCACCACCTCGCAGCGCGCTTTCGCGACTGCGGAGATCCAGCTGGCCCATCTGGACCGCGTCGCCGTGGCACGACAGGCAATGCTTTTCGAGAATCGGCTGAATCTCTTTGTCGAATGAAATGGGTGCGGTACCCACCGGAGCAGGCGGCTGCGCGCTGAGAAGCGCGCCGAACGAGCTCGCAACGGCCAGGATCACGGCTACCGAAGCGACGCGACGAGACATCGACGCTCGCTCCATCGTACCAGAACCCGCTGCGCCGCAAACCGTAAAGACGTTCATTCAGGACGAGGATTTACAGGAGCGAGTGACGGCCATCTCGCGTCTTTTGAGGTTCTTGCGACCGCGGTTCTACAAGCGCCACCAGTACAACTGGACCTTCCCTGGCCCCCGCTACCGGCAGTCGCCTCGGCCCCTACGAAATCATCAGCCCGCTCGGTGGCGGGATGGGCGAAGGGTATCGGGCCACGGACACGCGCCTCGAAGGGATGGTCGCACTCAGAGTCCTGCCGGACGGGGCCACCACGTCTCTGCACCTGCTGGAGCGTTTCCAGCGGGAAGCGCGGGCGGCCTCAGCGCTCAACCATCCCAATATCTGCATCATCTACGATGTCGGCACTCATCGCGATGGAACTGCTCGAAGGCGAGACCCTCCAGCAGCGGCTCCGACGCGGCCCGCGGAGATTCCGGTGCTCGTTGACATCGCCCTCGCTGTTGCCGACGCCCTGGACGCGGCGCACGGCAAGGGCATCGTACATCGCGACATCAAGCCGGCGAACATCTTCCTCACTCCGCGTGGCGCGAAGATCCTCGACTTTGGTCTGGCCAAAGCGACGCATCGGTCGACGGCTGCCCTGTCGATACAGCCGACGATGGCCAACCCCTTGTTGACACAATCCGGGAGCGTCGTAGGCACGGTGGCTTAGATGTCGCCGGAGCGCATTCCACGCCGCTCGCGGAAGCGACCACGCCTTCGCTCGAAGTGCTGAAGGCGTACAGCACGGGCATTGCAGGTCGCTCTTCCGTACGAGCTCGCGGTGAGCGGCCTGGACTTCCATCTGTACCTCGGTGGTCTGCATTCCGCCTACGTTCGGGGTGAGGCGTTCCTGGAAGCTCGCCAGTATTCGGACGCGGCCGCCGAATTCCAGAAGATTCTCAATCATCGCGGCATCGTGGGCGTGGATCCTCTCGGCGCTCTAGCGCACATGCAGTTGGGGCAGAGCATTCGTCTTATCGGGAGACAAGATCAAGGCGAAGGCTGCCTACCAGGATTTCCTCACGCTCTGGAAGGACGCCGACACCGACATCCCAATTCTGGCGCGAGCTCGCGCAGAATATGCCAAGTTGAACTAAGTTAGCTCCCCGTGGTCCACACACGTTGAGGAGCAGGTCGGGGGGCAAAAAGGCAGCACGAACGCGCCGAGCGCGGCCATTAGGCTCCTGAACAGGTTCTCACGGCACGACAAGCTATTTTCGCCAATCGTGCCGGCAACTGTCTCTGCGGCTGATCGCCCAGTTAACGATCGAGTAGTTCAACGTCAAAGGCCTTATGCGAATCGTCACCTGGAACTGCTGTCGGCGAGGCTACGCGAATGCGATCCAGGCGCTGGTGCCTGTCCGTGCTGATCTTGTCTTTCTGCAGGAAGTCGGTCGACCGGCGAATGCTGATCCATTCGTTGCGTGGGCAGGAACGAACCCGAGGCAGGGTGTTCTCGTGGCGACCGTGAACCGGACGCTCGCTTTCGCCGCTGCCAGGCCCAAGGCATCCAAGCATGCGCCGATTATGGTGCGTGGGGCTTTCTCATTCCTGGCGCTGAACGTGTGGGCGCAGCCAACGCCTTCGTACGTCGGCCACGTCAACGCGACGCTGAATCGCTTTCGACGCATCCTCGTCGGGCGCGCCTGCGTGATCGCAGGCGACTTCAACAGTGAAGGGTCTCACAGCGCAGAAGACAAACCACACCACGCGCGATTAGTCGAGCGACTACGGGACGAATTCGGCGTTGTAAGCGCCTACCACGCCAGGCACGGAGTGGCCCACGGCGCGGAAGCGCACGCGACCTATTTTCATCAGCGCCATCTCGATGAGCCCTGGCACATCGACTTCTGCTTTGTCCCGACGAATTGGACGGAGAGGCTCGTTGAAGTCGACGTTCTTGACGGCGAGCCGTGGCTGACGTTGAGCGATCATCGACCATTGGTGGTCGACGTAGACGTCTAATCCGAGGCCGGCTCTAACCCGCATTGATATCGGGCGGCTTGAACAGCTTCGGCGGAGATAGGCGGTTTGGCCTGACCAACGTCCGTCCCAGCGTTCTACCCGAAAGCGACGGCCGAGCGGATGTCCATCTCCCGAATCGAAACGCACGCAGGAACGCCTGCACCACGTCGGGATCAAAATCGGTCGAGGCCCCTTTGAGGATGACGTCGTTCGGGTCAAACGGCGACATCGCCTTGCGGTCGCTGAGTCTCTCAGCCGCGCATCGGGCGCGACGCCTGCGCCTGGCCCCAACGGGTCAAAATCTGCCGACGAGGACACCCCGCGGGAACGCGTCGTACCCGATGTGGTCATCGTTCGAACAGTGGCGGCGATCTCGGACGCGGCCTTGTCGTGAAATGGTTGAGCACGAGTACGACCAACGATCAGTCCGTCATAGGGCGCCGGCTGCCGAACGACTGCAACGGCGGCGGGGATTGCGACTTCGATGACTGCCAGTCCCGTGTCAGCGGATCATGTCGCGATATTGATGACATTTTGGGCGGCGTTTCCGATCACCGGTCAACGCCTGCGCCCAAATCGACGACGCTCGACGCCGAACTCGCCTCGATCAAAGACACATTGGCGCGAAGTATGCCAATCGCGCGAGGCTCACAGTTCGACGGTGACCGCGTTCGCCTGACCGGACCGCCCGGAAACGCCGGCCAGTGACCTGCATCTTCGGGTACGATTTGCGGCAACTGTCCTCACGGATTCTTTGGAGGCGTGACCGTGCACAAGACAGCCTTTGCAGCGGTGCTCGTCGCGGTTTCAATGCTCCAGGGTGCCGCATCCGAGTTCGTCGAGCTCGATGTCGTCGCACTTGATCGTCACTTCGAGGTGAAGGAATTCTGAACACGTGGTAGGTGAACTCTGTCGTCGTCCGGCGGCGCTGACGATTGCGCTTACAGCGGTGATTGTCTCTGCTCAATCGCAGACGAACTTCATGCTGACTCGCGGGCAAGTAGGGCAACTGAAAATCGGGATGACGGTTGAGGAGGTCACCGCGCTGTTCGGGAACACTCGCGTGAAACGAGTCGACCTTCACCTTGAGGGGATGCTTACACCTGCCTTAGAAATCCGACTTGACGATGTTTCGGCTGCGCGCCCTTCGATGACTGCGGAAGTGTTTCCGCCCGGCGACCACCGCATCTGGCGAGTCAACGTGT
>JBPYEE010000328.1:0-12148 GCA_051985095.1 Vicinamibacterales bacterium
GAACAGCAGCGACTGCATCAGACGCGTGAGCGCGACCGCCGCACCGGTGCCGATGACGATCCCGACGCCGGCCAGACGAAGACCCTGGCCGACGAACATTCGCGTCACCGCGTCGCGTCGCGCACCGAGGGCCATGCGGATCCCGATCTCGCGCGTGCGCTGCGCCACGGCGTAGGCGACGACGCCGTACAGTCCTGCGACGCCGAGCAGCAGTGCCATCGCACCTGCGATCGACAGCATCACGACGGTGAACGACGTGCGCGCCAGCGATTTGTCGTAGATCTCGCGCAGCGTGCGCACGTTGGCGAGCGGCAGATTCGGATCGACCGCCCAGACGGCGCGGCTGACCTCGGTCAGCAACCCGCTCGACCCCGCGCGGCGGCTTCGGATCACGAACGCGACGGTCCGGTTCGCAAACACCGCGTTGCCCTGAAAGCTCTCCATGAGGAGCGGCCAGCAGACAAAGGTCGGCGCCTGGCGATCGACGCCCTCATCGCGCTCGTCGCCGACGACGCCGACGATTTCACGCCATGGCGATTGCAGCGTCTCGCGGACCCGCTTGCCGAGCGCGGAAGATGGATCGCGCCAGAGTTCGCGTGCGAGGTTCTCCGAAACGAGCGCAACGGGACGCTTGCCGTACAGGTCCTCCCAGGTGAAGTCGCGGCCGGCGACGATGGCATTCCCCATCGTTCGCAGCACGCCAGGCGCGATGAACTTGAAGCGCCGCAGCGGCGGCACCTGTCCTTCGTTGCGGACCTGGTCCTCGGTGAGGACCAGATCCTTCCAGCCTTGGCCGTCCATCGGCAGCGCCGTCGTGATGCCGACCGACGACACGCCGGGCACGGCAGCCATGTTGTCCGCGATGCGCTGCTGCATGCGCACGACATCGGCCGGGTCTTTCACGGCCGACGCCGGAATCGACACACGGAGCGTCACGATCTCGTCGGGCCGGGTGAAGCCCGGCTCGACGTGCCGCAACGCCTGAAACGTCCGGATCATGAGGCCGGAGGTGACGAGGAGCACCAGGGCGAGCGCGACCTGCGCCACGACCAGCATGTGGCGTGCGCGATGACGCTCGCGCGCGTCGCTCAGCGTGCGTCCGCCCGCGCGCAGCGTCGTGTCCAGATGCGGGCCGGCGTACTTGACCACGGGAATCGCGCCGAACAGGACGCCGGACACGAGCGAGATGGCGACGGTGAAGAGCAGGACCGGGCCGTCAATCGTGATGTCGGTCAAACGGGGCAGGTGTGCCGGCGCGATCGCGGTCAGCAGCCGCACGCCGCCGAACGCAAGCGCCAGGCCGAACGCGCCGCCGATCAAGCCGAGCACCACGCTCTCGCTCATCAACTCGCGCGCGATGCGGCCCCACCCGGCGCCGAGCGCCGCGCGAATCGCCAGCTCCTGTTGACGGCTGTCGGTGCGCACCAGCAGCAGGTTGGCGACGTTGGCGCACGCGATCAGCAGGACCAGGCCGATCGTGCCCATCAGGACCCAGAGCACCGGGCCGATGTCGCCGACCAGATCCTGCTTGAGGGGCTTCAGCAGCGGTACGAGCCGCGACTCCGCGAACAGCTTGACGCTGAATCCAGGGGACGCGGGAAAGGTCCGCATCGCCACCGGGAGCAACCGCGCCGCCTCCGCCGAGGCGCGGTCGAGCGCCACGCCCGGCGCGAGGCGGGCGACGGCGCGATAGCTGAAGTTGCCGAGGAACGTTCTATTTCGGTCGAGACCCAGCGGCAGAAACGCCGACGCGTCGCGATCGAGAAACCGGAACGAGCCGGGCAGCACACCGATCACCTCGCGCCCCTGTCCGTCGACGAGCACGCGGCGTCCAATCGTCGACGCGTCGCCGCCGAATCGCGATCGCCAGTATCCATAGCTGAGGATCATCGTGGGCGGCGCGCCCGGCCGGTCGTCGGCCTGCGTGAACAGGCGTCCCAGGAGCGGCCGCACCCCGAGGATCGGCAGCACGCCGTCGGTCACCTCAATGGTCGGGATCTCTTCCGGGTCGGCGACGCCGGTCACGCTGCCCGTGTTGCCGCGCCACAGGCCGATGTCCTCAAAGCTCTTCGACTGGTCGCGGTACGTGAAGTAGAGAAATGGCGCGGCGCCGGCGTCGGGCACGTTGAAGCCCGGCGCCGCATGATCGACCGCGACGAGCGCCTCGGGATGCGCATACGCCAGCGGCTTGACGAGGATGCCGTTGACCACGCTGAAGACGACGCTGTTGGCGGCGATGCCGATGGCGAGCGTCCCCACCGCGACTGCCGAGAACACCGGCGCGTTGACGAGCGGCCGGAACAGATGCTTCACCTGCATGACTGCTTAGACGGCGCGCGCGCATCACCGTTAACCAGGCGGACCGCCGGTTGCCGGACGTGACCGCAGATAGCGCGCCACGTTCCGGGCGAGGCGCCGCGACGCACGATTCGCTTCGAACAGATGGCCGCGGAGGCTGTGCATGAAGCCAATGAAGTAGAGGCCCGGGCGCGAGGTCGGTTCGCCGGACCCGCTCCGCGGCTCGTCACGGTCGTCCAAAACGTCGGCGCCATCGATCAGCGACCGAAGGCCCGTCGTGAAGCCCGTCGCCGCAATGATCGCGTCGAACGGTTCACTCGTCCCATCAGCGAACACCGCGCCGGCAGGCGTGAGGCGTTCCACGGCTGACCGGATGTGCACGCAGCCCCGCTTCAAGGCGTCGACGAATCCCACATCGATGAGCGGGATGCGCCGCGTCGAATAGGGCGCGAACTCGCCCCGGGGCATCCCGTACCGCGTGAGATCGCCGTGCACGAGTCTGGCGGTCGCCCAACCGAGGCGATTCGCAATGGCCGGCGGCAGCGCGCTCAGCAGGAGGCTCGTCCGCTGCACCGGCATCCCGAACGGATCGCGCGGAACGATCGGTGGCGGCGTGCGCACGCTGACGGCCACGAATGCCGCGCCGTGGTCGATGAGATCGGTGGCAATCTCCGCTCCGCTGTTGCCGGCCCCGACGACCAGAACCCGTTGGCCGACGTAGGGCGTCGCGTTCCGGTAGGTCACCGAGTGCGTCAGTCGACCACGATACAGGTCCCGCCCCGGCCATGGCGGCAGGAAGGGATCGCGATATTGTCCGGTTGCAACGACGACCACCCGGCTGTGCCAGCACCTGCCGCCCCCGGTCGCCACCATCCACCCGCCCGGCTCCGATCGGATGGCGCACACGACTGCACCGGTCACAATCTGCAAATTCAACTGACGCGCGTACTGCCGCAGATAGGCCACGACGTCGTCCCGGGAGAGGTAGGTGGGATAGGAACGCGGGATTGGAAAATGCGCCAGTCCCGAGAAGCGGCGAACCGTGTGCAGACGGAGCCGGTCGTACCGACGCGCCCATGTGCCGCCGAGGTCGACGTCTTGCTCGAGGACGACCGCCGCGATGCCGCGTCGCGCCAGCGCGGCAGCAGCCGAGAGGCCGGAGGCGCCTCCGCCTACGACGATCACGGGTGCGTCGGGCACCGCGACCCTGCCAACCCCGTTCGCCAAGTCCGGCACGCGACAATCCTCCCCGCAACGCGATCTGCGATCAATCGTTCGAAAACCGGGTTACCATCACCCCCACTAACCAGGATGGAACCGATGATGTTTCCAAGAATTGTGAGCGGCGTGACCGTGGCGTTGGTCATCGCCTGGTTGATTGCGGCGGCGCCGCGCGCGGACCAGGTGCCTCAGGCCGGCAGCGGTTCGGTCCCGACTTCCGCCGGGCAACAACGGGGCGCCGCGGGGCGTGGCGGTCCGGGCGCAGACATTCCGCTGATCACGCCGGGACCCTCGGCGGCGCGGTTCCCGCGAAACGCCGACGAGTTCGACGTCATGTTCAACCAGGTGAAGAACTGGGGCCGGTGGGGTCCCGATGACCAGCTCGGTGCCGCAAACCTCATCACCGACGCAAAGCACCGACAGGCGCTGGCACTCGCCAAGCTCGGGACGGTGGTCGGACTGGCGCACGCACCGCTGACGGAAGCGGCGCTCGACAATGCGAGCCCGTTCGAACACACGATGAACCGCGGCTTCACGACCGACACGTACAAGGTCTCCTACCATGGATTCGCGCACAGCCACATCGACGCGTTGTGCCACATTCTGTACAAAGGGCAGACCTACGGCGGGCACCCCACTGCTGAAATCAACACCGACAAAGGGTGCACGCGACTCGGCATTCAGAACCTGAAGAACGGCGTCGTCACCCGCGGCGTGCTGTTCGACATTCCGCGGCTGAAGCAACTGCCGTATCTCGAGCCCGGCACGCCGGTCTTTGTCGAGGATCTCGAGGCGTGGGAGAAGCAGGCCGGCGTGAAAGTCGCGCCCGGCGACGCGATCTTCCTCCGGACGGGCCGCTGGGCGCGACGCGAGAAGCTCGGGCCCTGGCCCGTCGGCCGGAACGAAGCCGGCTATCACGCGTCGGTCGCGCCCTGGCTGAAGGCCCGGGGCGTCGCGTTCCTCGGCTCCGACGACGCGCAGGATGTAACTCCGTCGCTCGTCGAAGGGATAACCTTGCCGGTGCACACGCTGGCGATTACGGCGCTCGGCGTCGACATTCTGGACAACCAGGACCTGGAGGCGCTTGCAGAAACGGCTGCGCGCCTGCATCGGTGGGAGTTCCTGCTGAGCGTGGCGCCGGTTCCCGTGACAGGCGGGACCGGCTTTCCGGTGAACGCGCTCGCGATCTTCTAGCGCTCGCTCGTCATTCGGCGCGCAGCGCGATCATCGGGTCGACCCGGGTCGCGCGTCGCGCCGGGATGACGCTGGCGAGCATGCCGGAGCCGGCGAGCGTGAGCGAGACCAGGCCCAGCACGAGCGGATCGATCGGACTCACCTGGTACAGCAACCCCGCCATCGCGCGGGACGCGGCGACGGCCGCGGCCAGACCGCAGATCGTGCCGACCGCGACCAGGCCCATGCTGCGCTTCAGCACGAGCGCCACGGTCGCGGCCGCATCCGCCCCCAGCGCCATGCGCACCCCCAGCTCGCGGGTGCGTTCGGTCACCGAGTACGACACCACGCCGTAGATCCCGACCACCGCCAGGAGCAGGGCGCAGACGGCGAAGGCGATTAACAGCAGCATGCTGATGCGCGGCAGGAATACCGATCGCGCGACGACGTCGACCATCGCGCTGGCGTCGAAGATGGGCTGCTCGGCATCGACCGCGCGGATCGCACGCCGGACCGAGTCCACGAATGGTTTCGGATCGGAGCTGGTGCGAACGACGAGCGCCATGCCATTCAGCGGCTGCTGCCAGGCGGACATGAAGAGCTCGGCTCGCGGAGCGCTGTCAAGTCCGTAATGCTTCACGTCGCCGACGATCCCGACGACTTCGGCTCGACCGTGCGGATTGCGGACCACGCGACCGATCGGATCGCCGCCGCCGAAGTAGCGGCGCGCCATCGTCTCGTTGATCACCATCGCACCGGGCGCGCCCTCCCGATCCCGCTCGTCGATGAAGCGTCCGCGCACGAGCGGCATCTTCATCGTCTCGAAGTAGGCCGGCGTCGCCGTGCGAATGTCGGCGCGCGGCTCCTCGCCGCTCGTCGGCGCAGCGGCGCCGTCGATCGTAAACGGCAGGGCGAAATCGATCCCTACCGGGTACATCGGCAGCGCGCTGACGCCCGCAACCGAACGCACACCCGGGAGATCGCCGATCCGGTGCAGCGCGTCCATGTAGAAACGGCTGCGATCCACGCCGGTTTTGTACTTGGCCTGCGGCAGGTAGACCTGGACCGCCAGCAGGTTCGCCGGCTCGAACCCCGGCGACACGCGCATCAACTGCGCGAAGCTCCGCGTCATCAACCCCGCACCGACGAGCAGCAGCAGCGCCAGCGCGACCTCGGCGACGACGAGCGCTCCGAGCATGCGCGATCCGCCGCGTCGAGACGCGCCGCCGAACGCATGCACGGTGTCCCGCAGGCCCGACCGGGCAGCGTGCAGGGAAGGAACGAGCGCCACGACCAGCGCGACGATGACTGATGTCGCCAGCGCGAACCCCATCACACCGCCGTCGATCCCGACTTCCTGCATGCGCGGCAGGCTGCCTTCGGGGAGCGCACGGACGAAGCGAACAGTGCCCCAGGCGACGAGAAGCCCGAGCGCGCCGCCGGCTGCCGACAGCAGCAGGCTTTCGGCGAGCACCTGGCGGACCAGCCGACCTCGGGTGGCCCCGAGCGCCGCCCGCACCGCGATCTCGATCCGGCGCGACGACAGGCGCGCGAGGATCAGATTCGCCATGTTGGCGCAGACAATCAGCAGCAGAAAGCCGACCGCGGCCGAGATGAGCAGGAGCGCCGGCCGAACAGTCGTGACGAGCTGATCCTGGGCCGAGGTCACACGCGCGCCCCAGCCCGTGTTGCTGTCGGGGTACGTTGCGGCCAGACGCGACGCGATGACGGCCATTTCCCGCTGCGCCTGTGCCGGTGAGGCGCCGTCGGTGAGCCGACCGATTACACTGAGCGACCGCGCTTTCCGCGAGCGGCCGTGGGCATCGTTCGGGTCGAAACTGAGCGGCGTCCAGATGTCGACGTGCCCGTTGGGCGGAAAATCGAACTCCGCCGCCATGACCCCAATGACCGTATACGGCTGCGCGTCCAGCTGAATCGAGCGCCCGATGATCGAGGGCGAGCCGCCGAAGTGGCGCTGCCAGAACGCGCGGCTCAACACCGCGACGCGATCGTGCCCCGGCTGACCCTCCTCATCCACGAAGCCACGGCCGAGGATCGGGTTGGCGCGAAGCGCCGCAAACAGGTTGGCCGTGGCGCGGACGCTCGGCACGTCGAGCGGCTCCCCGGTGCCGGCAAACGCGTATCGCAGCGGACGGAAGGCGACCAGGTCGCCGATCGAGTGGGCCTGCGCCTTCCAGTCGAGATATGTCAGCGGCGCCACAAGATCGTCGGCGCCATCCGGATTGCGCTCTGAAACGGCGACCAGGCGCGAGGGATCTGTGTACGCCAGCTGATTGAGCAGTACCGCCTTGATGACAGAGAAGATGGCGGTGTTCGTGCCGATGCCGAGGACGAGCGTCAGGATGGCGATCGCGGTGTATGCCGGTTGCCGAACGAGGGACCGCGCCGCATACCGGAAATCGCCGAACAACGTACCCATCGTTGACGTCTCCCCCTACCGCCCCGCGCCACTCGAACGAAACATCGTACCCGATCTGGCGCTGGCCGCTGTCACCGTTGTATCGTGACGCCACGCTCCGGCCGGCATCAGGCGCCGGCTCGCGGGGACGCCCGCGCGAACACCCACTCATGACGTCCGAGTCACGACCGACAGGCCAGCTACCGGTGTGGGTCTATCTCGCCGCGCTCGCCGCGGTCAGCCTGGCCGCGCGGGTGCCACAACTGCGCAGTCCGAACCTGCTTCTGGACGGGGACGAATGCGTGCTGGGCCTGATGGCCAAACACCTGCTCGAGGCGCGCGACGTGCCGCTCTTTTTCTGGGGCCAGCGCTATGGACTCTCCTCCATCGAGGCGCTGGCTGGGGCGACATTTTTCGCCACGTTGGGCACGAGCGCTGTCGCCTTGAAGCTGGCGATGCTCACGCTGTGGACGATCGGCGTCCTCTTTCTCTTCCTGGCGCTCTCGGCCATCGTGACCGCGCCGCGCGCGTTTTGGATCGCGTGCGTATTCCTCGTGAGCCCCGCCTGGGCCGTCTGGTCGATGAAAGCCCGAGGCGGATACCTCACATCGTTTGCGGCCAGCGCTGCGCTGCTGTGGCTCGTCGTGGACAGTCGGCGACGCGAAACCGCCGGGCGCTGGCTCCTCGCCGGCGCTGTGACCGCGGTCGCCTATTTCGCGCAGCCGCTCTGGCTGACGGGCGTCCTGCCCATCGTGGTCGGCGTGCTCGTGGCGCGGCGGCGAGCCGCGCCGGCAATTGCGTATGCGAGTGCGGCCGCCGCCCCGGTGCTTTTCGTCAAGCTCGCGTTGACCAACACGGCGAACGGCTGGAGCGGACCCGCGCTCGGAAATCCAGTCCCATGGGGTGCGCTGTATCGTGTCGCGCAGCAGATCTATGTGAACCTGAGCGGCGCGTACTACCTGGCGTGGGCCATCGACCCACCGGGTCGCGCGACGTCGATCGAGGCGGCGGTCTGGTGCGGCCTCCTCCTGGTGGCCGTCCTGCTGCAGCTGTATCGCGTCGTGACCAGGCGGTTTCACCGCTGGTCGCACTTGTTCTTTCTCGGGGTGAGTATCACCCTGGTGACGAACTGGTTGTTGCTGTTTGCACGCGACGCGCGGTACCTGTTGCCGCTGAGCGGATTGCTCATTCCGCTGGTCGGCATCGAGGTCGTCGATCTCGTCGATCGACGGCTGCTGCCGAAATCCGTCGCAGTCGGCCTGACCGCGATCGCCCTCATCGTCGGATCGGCGTCGATGCTGGAATTCAGAGCGTTCTCCTTTCTGTGGACCAATCCGCCCGGCAGCTGGAGCGAAAGCCGTCGCCTGCAGCAGGTCATCAACGCGCTGCAGTCGAGAGGCGTCAGGCACGTGTACTCGATGAACGGATTGTTGGACACCCAGCTCATCTTCTACAGCAACGAACAGGTGATTTCACGATGGGCGAGCGCCGACGATCGGCATCCCGCGTATGAGCGCGAAGTCGATCGCGCGCTTGAAAACGGAGAAAGGGTGGCGGTCGTCGGCTACACCAATGCCAGCGGTGCGCCTGGCTGCTGGGACGTGCCGATCTGCACCGGTGGGATCGAAGGCCTGGTACCCGATCCCGACGCAATCTTCACGGTCGACCGTAAGTATTTTGTGTACGTCGGTGTCAACAAAGCGTTGCTGCGACAGCTGCACTTCGACATTTCGCGGTAGCCGCGCCCGCGGTAATCTTTTCTAATGGGTAGTCGCATGACAGGTCGCGCCCCGATCCGTCCAGGCGGCGGCTTCGCAGCAGTCGCTCTTGCGGCTGTCGTGGTCGTCGGATGCGAGGGACCGAGTCCGACGGGACCGAACGTCATCGCGCCCCCGTCGGGCGGCGTCTTCACGGGCACGGTGTATCCGGATGGCCACACGAGCTGGCCGTTCACGCTGACGTCACCCGGCACGGTGACGCTGACGCTCACGTCGGTCGATCCACCCTCCCTCCAGGTCGGGCTCGGCTTCGGGACCCCCAGCGGTCGCGGATGCACCCTCACCAGCGAGGTGACCGCCGGGGCTGGTTCGAGCCCACAGGTGGCGACGGCCGCCGAGCCGGGCGAAAAATGCGCGCAAGTGTCCGATGTGGGCGGCGTCCCCACATCAGGCGCTTCCTTTACCGTTAACATTCGGGGCTTCTAGGCGATTGGATCGGATGTGCGGGCGGCTGTTCTCTACATCATCGGCGTCGGGGCGGTGAGCTTCGGCTTCTACGAGTTCTGGCGCGACCAGCGCGTGGACCAGAACGCCTTCATGCTGGGAGGCCTCTGCCTCGCGACGGCCGCCGGCATTCAGATTCTCAGCGATCTGTGGCGCCGGCTGAAGCGATGAGGTCGGTCACCACTCGAGCGTCGCCCATTCACTCGGGCTTCGCCTTCAGCTGGCTGTCGTTCTCCTTGATGAACGCCCGGATGTCGTCGGCCATATCGAGCAGCCGGCCCCATTGTTCCTTATAGAGCGTCACCGGAAACCGGCCGAGCCCGTATACCGACACGCCGCCCTTCTCGCTGACCTTCAGCGAGATGCCGCGCGTCTGCCGATGCTTGAGGCGCTCGTTCTCGGTGCGGAGGCGTTCGATTTCGGCTTTGAGATCGTCGTCGGCCATGAGGCCATTGTCGCACGCGACGGCGCCCTCCTTCATTCGCGCAGCGAGAAGACGCAGAGTGACAGACCGGAGATCGTCGCGACGTATTGTTTGCCGCCGACCGCGTAGGTGATCGGGCCGCTGACGATCTGCGCGCCGAGGCTGGCCTTCCACAACAACGCGCCGGTCCGCGCATCGAGCGCCTGGAAGTACCCTTCGCGCCCGCCGGTGAAGAGTACGTCGGACGCGGTCGTCAGGATGCCGCTGTCGGTCACGTCGGTCATCGGAAACTTCCACTTGACCTCGCCCGAGGCGGTGTCGAGTGCCAGCACGGCGCCGCTCGCAGCGGCGTCGGTCCAGTTGTTGATCGGTCCGCGGCGGATGCCCGGCACCGCCGGCGCGCCCGGTACCGGTACGAACGGCCGGTTCACGCCGCCGCCGAAATTCAGCCCTTCGTGGTACTCGACCGGCGTGCCGCCAAAGATTGTGGCGTAGCCTTCCCAGGCCGAGACGTAGAAGAGGCCCGTATGCGGGCTGTAGGACGGGGAATACCAGTTGGTCCCGCCCTGATTGCCGGGCCAGGTCGGCTGCCCGGGCGGCTGCGGTGTCTGATGCGGACGACCGCGCTCGTCGAAGCTGTCCATCCAGTTCACTTTGACGAAGGGCTTCCCCAGCAGGAACTTTCCGGTTTCGCGCTCGAGCACGTAGAAATTGCCGTTCCTGTTGGCCCAGATCATCGCCTTCACCGGCGCGCCCCGCCACACGATGTCGGCGAGAACAGGAACCTGGACCGAGTCGTAGTCGTATCGGTCGTGCGGCGTGAACTGGTAGTGCCACCGCAGCCGACCGGTGTCGACGTCCAGGGCGACCACCGAATCGGTGTAGAGATTGTCTCCGGGACGCTGCTCGTTGTTCCAATCCGGACCGGCGTTGCCGACGCCCCAGTAGGTGAGGTTGAGCTGCGGGTCGTACGAACCGGTCACCCAGACCGAACCGCCGCCATGTTTCCACGCTTCGGAGTCGCAGAAGGTGCCCGAGGAGGGGGGACAGGTCTGCCAGCTGTCGCCGCCCGGCTCACCCGGCGCCGGAATCGTGTAGAACCGCCAGACCTCTTTGCCGCTCTGCGCGTCGTACGCGGCGACGAAGCCGCGAATACCGTACTCGCCGCCGCCCACCCCGACGATGATCTTGTTCTTGACGGCAAGCGGCGCCAGCGTCAGCGAGTACCCCGCCTTGCTGTCGGCGACCTTCGTATTCCAGATGGGGTGCCCGCTCTTCGCGTCGATGGCGACCAGATGCGCATCGAGGGTGCCCATATACAGGGTGTCGCCGAGAATGGCGAGACCGCGGTTGTTGGCGCCGCAGCAGACCAATTGATTCGGATCAACCGTCTGCCGGTAAACCCAGAACACGCGTCCGGTTGCCGCATCGAGCGCGACGACATCGTTGGGACGCTGCGTGAGATACATGACGCCGTCGACGACGAGCGGCGAGGACTGCCACGCGCCGGCGACCGCCGCCTGGTACATCCAGGCCAGCTCGAGGTTCTTCGCATTGGCGGGCGTGATCGACGTGAGGGTGCTGTAACGATTGCTGAAGTAGCCCCCGGAGTAGACGAGCCAGTTCTGCGGTTCCGACGCGGCGTTGAGGATGCGCTCCGGGCGGACTTGCGCCTGAAGAGGCCAGGAGGCGAGCGCAACGGCCGCACACACGATCAGATGCCTGCGCGTCATGGTCAGCGTCCCTTCAGCGAGAGGAGATATGCCACAAGATTGGCCAGGTCATCGCCACTCAACGTCTTGTAGGACGGCATCGGCGACGTCGTCGCGACGGTGTACTCGCGCAGATCGCGCTTCGGCAGCGACAGCAGACGCTCCCGATCGTCGATGAGTTGCACCGTGTAGGTGTCCTCGTTGAGCCGCCGCCCGTTGATGACGGTGCCGTCGCGCGTGACGACGCGAACCGGCCGATTGATCGGCATCATCTGGCTCGTCGGGTCGTTGAGCGATCGGAGGAGAGAGGCGGCGCTGCGGACAGCGCCGATGTCGCTCAGGTCGGGCGCGACGCGCGACCCATCGCCGCCGACGCGATGACACCGGGTACACGTCTGGCGGGTAAACACCTCCTGCCCGCGCGCGGCGTCGCCAATCGTGACGGTGCCGCGATCGAAGCTGTTCATGTTCCGGAGGAACGCGACGATGCCGGCGAGTTCAGCCGCGTCCAGCTTGAACGCCTGCATGCCGGTCCCGGAGATCCCCGTGGTGACGATCCGCATCAGGTCCTGATCGGTCGTGCCGTGGCGGAAGTGGCCGCTGCGAAGGTCGACGCCGCCAACGCCGTCGCCGTTCGCGCCGTGGCAGGTCGTGCATTGTGCATCGTAGAGACGCGCGC
>JBPYEE010000329.1:0-4949 GCA_051985095.1 Vicinamibacterales bacterium
GACCGCTCCTGACCGTCGCGTTGTCGATGTCGAGCGGCCGCCAGCAGCGGCACGGTAGAGGATCTTTTGCCGACGCGCAGGCAGCGGGCGCTTCGTCGACGTTCAGCCGGGGCGACGACGCTGACTCGTTCGTCGCCCGCTCCCATCTTGTCGACGTGATCACCGGCGCCAACTTCGCGACCGCGACGGCAACCTTGCCGCGCGCGGTCTCATCGGCGAGCAGGCAAAACACGTCGATGATGGCAACCGCGTCGGCGAACGCGTGCCCGTCCATCTTCGTGATCACGCCCGTGAGTTTTGACGCGTCACACCCGCCAGTTGCGAACCGAGCCCACCTCGCATTACGCGCAGTGGCGCCGTCAAAAAACGTGTGCACCAGCGCTCGACGTCGTTCGGCTGTCGCGTGCGTTGGCGTCGATCGACGGGCAAGGACTCGAAACCCGTCGCAGCAAAGCCGAGCGGCTGCGCAAGTGGCCCGGGCAACGGAAACCACGTCCGGGCCGGCTCGTGCAGCCAGCACACTGCCCGGACCGCGGGATGGAGCGCCTTGAGCGGCGTTGGTCGTGGCGCCTCGGCACGCTTTGCTGTCACGCGCCGGCTGGTTCGGATGGCGGCTGTTCGTCCTCGGCCACTTCGCCCACGAACCCGATCGGTCGTCGCTTTTCGGGTCCTGGTGGTACGGCCGTCAACGTCAGGTTGACCGCCTGCAGGCTGACGAGCAGCCGGATGCGTCGTCCGACGCCGTCGGTACCTCCGAGTACGATCAGGTCGGGACCGTGATACCCAACGTTGTCGACGACGCACGGCCCGTTTGCTGACATGTGGCTCACGACCACAGACTCGCCCGAGTGCGACGAGGCCTCGAACTCGACTATTTGCTTGTGAATGCGGTTGTAGAGGCTCTGGGCGGGAAGGGGAATCGGCAAATCGGCGACGGACGGCGTCGCAGCGCGAGTCGACTCAGTCCGCCGGTCGGTGTCCATCGTCAGGCCCTCGTCGGGTCAGCAGCGCAAAGATGCACTCCATATGCAATCTCACCGGCGCGACTTGGTGGGCCCCCCGGGGATCGAACCCGGGACACCGTGATTAAAAGTCACGTGCTCTACCACTGAGCTAGGGGCCCGCCTACGCCTCTTCGTCGTCGCCCCACGGTGAGGGCTGCGGCCCTGGCACGATCCCGGCGATGTCCGGATCCTCACCGCCGACAGCGGCAGGCTGCGACGCCTTCCGGTTCTTCGACTCGAGACGACGGGCGGCTTTGGCCTGTTGCTTCTCCTGTCGGGCCCGTTCTCGCGCGCGCTTGTTTTGCGTCGGACGTGATTTCTGCACAAGACCTCAATAGTGACTGGATCGTCAGTATACCGGAGATTTCAACGTGAACCGTGGCTGAGTCCGCGCTTTTCCGCCTCGTCATCGCGTGGTCCGCAGAAACGGGCCTCCCGCCCCGGCCAGGGCAAGCGCCAGCGCCGCGCACAGAAAGAACACCATTCTTACGCCGATCGGCTCGGCGAAGATCCCCGACGGCACCAGCCCGAGAATCTGTCCGAAAAACACAAGCGACGCGTTCGTGCTGACGCGGCCCAGCCAGCATGTCGTGCGGCGTCTCGCGTTGAATAAGCATTTGCGCCGGCATCATGATGGCGGCGAAGGCAAAGCCAATCACGAATGTGGCGGCGATCGTCGCGGCGATGTGGGGCGGCACCGAGCCGCAGCACGCCGGCAGCGATGCCGGCAAGACCGCAGAGCACAGCGTGTCGCTCGCCCGCGCGCTGCGGCAGCTGGCGCACCGACTGCGTCCCGACCAGCACTCCCACGCCAATCGGCCCGCTGACGATGCCGAACAGACAGGCGTTCGCGTGCAGCATATCGCGCACGAAGATCGCAATCGGCGGACCGAAGCACCGGCCGGCGGCCATGCCGAAGATGACAAAGAGGATCGCGGCATGATGGATGACGAACGCCGTGCCGGCCTTCATGTCCATCCAGACGCCGTGGATCCGGTTGCTCGACGACGCGGTCGGAATCTTGATGCTCGGTGGCTGGCGGATGGTCACACCGACGCGATCAGGCGCGCCGAGATAACAAAGCTCAGCACGTCGAAGGCACGGCAGACGTTCGGGCGAACGCGCCGATGATCCGGCGGCTCATGAACGGCGATCTGCATGACCGCGTTCGCCGATATCAACTCGTCGCCCGGCACGTGCGCGGGATCGTCACCGGCCATGCCGGTCCAAAGAACGTCGACACACAACTGAGGGCCGCCAGCTCGAAGTAAACGTCGGATCGAGGAGAACATTGAGGAGCATGGTCACTGCCCCCGGCGAGGTCGCTCGAGATGAGCGTTGGCTCGACGGCGAGCGATCGACGAACACGTCCCATGAACACAATCGGCAGCATGTCGGCAATCTGCACGCTGGAAACCTGGGTTCGGCGTCGCGTGGAGCCGGAACGGGACCGCCGCGATCGCCTGCGCAGAAAGTCGCGGAACAGGCACACGACCGGCGCGGACCTTACCCGGCGCATCAGGTCCGTGCGCAGCACGTCGCGGAACGACAGCACCCTCGGCGGTGCCACTGCCGGCGGGGGATCGGTGGCTCGCCGCGGTGGCCATCGTCAGTTCGCGTTTTCCATCGTCAGCGACACCAGCAGGTCGCGATAGGACCGTTCGAGCAGCTGCCGAATCGCTTCCCAGTCGGGCTGCGCGGCGTGATCGTCCTTGAGCGCGCCCGCTTCGGCTCGCAGCAACGCCGCCGTCGCCACTCGATCGCGCGACGTCTCGTACAACAGCGCGTACTCGTCGGCCATCAATGCACCGACCTGCTCCGGACTGTTTCGTCCTGGCACGCGGCGCGCCACCCACCAGGCCAACTCGGCTCGCGCGACGGCGCGCGGGTCGAAGCCCGCACCAAGCCACGACTTCGCCTCGGCGTAGGCCGTCTCGAGATCAGGCAAGACCTGGTCGTAATTGCCACGCAGGTCCCCGAACGTGGCGGCCGCGCGCGTCAGATGAAACCCCTCGCGCGTGGCCGTGGCCCACGAGTACCGGTACTGCTCGTGCAGCCTCGTGACGACCAACCCGAACAGCCGCCCTTTCTCTTTCGAGTAATGCGCCTGCCAGATGCGGACCTCCAGATCCGCCAGCCGATCCGGATCAAACCGGCGCATCGACCGGGGACCCCGGGGTGGCGTGAACGCGAAGGCGAGGATGAACGCGGCGACGATCACGGCCGCGACGAGCGCGCGTTTCACGCTCGAGGATTATACCTGTGGCTGAGGTTGCCAAGGATCGCGGAGTGGGCGATCATCGGGGACACATCATGAAAGCATCTCCTTGCGACGGGCAGCAGTTGATCACGCTCGCGCAAAAGCTGGCGCGCGATGCGGAGCGCCACGCGATTCTCTCGGCGTCGTTGGCCAGCCAGGCCGACCGGCTGATGGTCGCTGGCCTCAAGATTCTGCAAACGGCACCGAATCCGCCGCCGGCGGCGCGCCCGGAGCCTCGAGCCCCCCGCCTGTGAAATAATGCCTTTCGCCGGGCCTGGTGAAAGGATAGCAATGCGATTTCGATATCTTGCCGCGCTCGTCGCGGCGGTGTTGCCGCTGATTTCTTGCGGCGGTGTCACCGATCCGTCGCAAAACAAGACCGAGACGTTCAGCGGCACGATCACCCCGGTGTCGCTCGGTGGCACCGGATTTGACTCGAAACCCTTCAACATCGGCAACGGCGGCGAGTACACGGTCACCGTTAACTCGATGACGCCGACGTTCAATAGCTACTTCGAGGTGGTCCTGTCGCTCGGCTGCGGCGGCGCGGTCGTTCAGCAGAACGCGCTCGCCATTGTCGGAGGACAGGCGCTCAGCGGACCGGTGTACCAGACGGGCGCGTACTGCGTGACGATTGTCGACGCCTACAACGCCATGACGGTCGCTACGAATTACACCGTGACAGTTTCTCACCCCTGACGGTCGGAGTGGCCGCGCTCGACGACCAAATAGACGATCTCTACAAGCTTCCGCTCGCCGAGTTCACGCAGGCGCGAAACGCGCTCGTCAAGACGGTACGCGGCGCCGATGCGACGCATGTGCGGACGCTTCAAAAGCCGACGGTCGTCGCCTGGACCGTGAATCAGGTGTACTGGCGTGCTCGGCCGGCGTTCGACCGCGCAATGAAGGCCGGAGCGCGGTTACGCCAGGCGCAGATCGCCGCGCTTACAGGAAAGTCGGCCGACCTCCGCGACGCGACGGACGCCCACCGAAAGGCGATCGGTGAGGCGGTCAGAGAAGCCGTGGCGATCGGAACCAAGACCGGGTCGCATCCGGCCCCCGACGCGCTGATGCGGACCTTCGAAACGCTGTCGCTGGCCCAAGAGCCTCCCGCGCCTCCCGGCCGTCTGACGGATGCGTTGCAACCGGCGGGATTCGAAGCCCTGGCAGGCGTAAAACCCACCGCCCGGATCGTGGCGGCGGCACCCCCCGATCGCGCCTCCCCCGCCGAATTACGGAAGCGGGCGGCCGAGGCCCGGCAGCGGGAGGCCGACGAGCGCAAGCGCGCCGCGGCGGTCAAGCGAGCCGAGGCGGCGCTCGAGCGCGCGAAGACGAAGATGCGCGAGGCCGAAGCGGCGCTCAAACGAACGCAGGGCCGTTCCTGAAGGTCCCGCCGAGCACCGCGACCGAATCGCCGCCCAGCCAGTTGTCGATCACGCGTGCATACACCGAACGGAAGTCGGTTTCGAAGGTGACGTCGGCGCCGTTGTTCTCGAGCGTCGGATTCTGAGGGTCGGGATTGAGCGACGCGGCGGTGCCAAAGAGCCCGCCGCGCACCGACCCGCCCATGGCCAGCAGGACGCTCGCCGCCCCGTGATCGGTTCCCTTGCTCCCGTTCTCCGTGATGCGCCGCCCGAATTCTGAAAACGACAACGTCAGGGTGTCGCCGAGCAGTCCCGTGTTTC
>JBPYEE010000330.1:0-4284 GCA_051985095.1 Vicinamibacterales bacterium
ACGCGCGTCGAGCGGATGCATACGGCTGTCCGACGGCTCGCTCAATCACGAGCGTGATCGACGCCCGTCGCGGGCGGTGTGGACTGCCGTCTACGAAAATTGTGCGGGAAGGGGGGACAAAAGGGGGGACAGTCGACCGTCTCAAAAGATCTCTACGCTCGTAAGTGATTGAGACGATTGGCTCCTCAGGCTGGACTCGAACCAGCAACCCTCCGGTTAACAGCGTGATGCAGGTGTTCGGACTCGCAGGTTCTTCGTGCCTCTAGCTCGGGTGAGAACCTGCTGTTACCTGGTGTTCGGCAAAATATTGTGCAGAGATTGTGCAGACGTCTTCCTGCGGCTACGCACATCGCGTTGCCGCAGTATCCCAATTAATCTTAGTTCACCCACAGGATCGCACGCGGACTGATTGGCAAACTCGGGAAATCACCTCACATAACCGCGAAATCGGCCCGAACGGAATAATTGCGGGCCACAGCGATGGGCCAGTCAGATCAACCCGAAGTCAAGGCCTCCTTGCTCAACGTGAGCTTCGCGCTCACTGATCCGATGAACACGACTTCGTGTCATCGCTTTCACATGAGTCATTGCGGCTCGAACACGTACTTCAGTTGCACTTGTTCGTAAATCCCACTGTCCAACCTGCGAACTTGAAACGTCGCCGTACCGGCGCCACGGAGCCCCAATCCGAAAAGTAGATCGGGTTGACCTCGCCATTCATATGCCAACGCTCCGAGGACGAATCCCGAATACATGAACGGGACCGTGAGAGTAATCAATGGATCACCCGTGGTCGGGATTGTGACGTCGTCGGCCGTGATCGTTAACTGGACCTCCGGCATCGGAATGCCGTATTGACTCGTGTATTCGTTGCCTCGAACCGTCGCCGACCCGAACGCATCTGGGCCCACGAGTACGTTGTAGCTCAAGCTCACAAGCGAGCCAGGTCCGCATGGGTCACACCGTGAGAACAACCCCCCCGCCATAGTCACATCTGCTGTCGCGTCCTCGGTGGTAAACGCGAAACGGCCTTCCCCCTCCACCAGCCTCAGAACCTCAATCACCCCATCGTTAATGGTACGTGACGTACTTGAGTCGAAGGGCCCGGGCACGGACACGATGTACGCATGGACATCCGCGCCGGGAGAGGCGGCCCCGGATATCACCAGCTGGGAGCCCGCCGGGACAATCAATTCAATCTGGGAATCGGCTCCCAGCACATGCGCGAAGTCCGCAAGTCGTCCAAAGAAGTTAGTAGGCCACCACCGGACGGGATGCAGGTCGCCCTCGACGGTCCGCGATTCGCCGAATATCTGACCTTGGGACGCGCGCAACGCGCGGCTCTCTGTTCCGCCCAGCGTCCCTAGATCGCTGATGACACGGTCGGACCACGAGACCGCGTGGGTGGCAGTGTCGTCGCTCACGCTCGATTCGCCGAGAACGCCGCGCCCCGACGGCTCGATGCTGCAATTGATCGCGGCGCTGTAGGTGCCGCCCAAGGTGCCCAGGTCGGTGAGGCCATCCACGCTCGTGACGAACGCGTGCCGCGCCCCGTCAACGGTCTCGGCTTCGCCGCAGGCGACCGTGCCGACGTCATACGCAGCGCTGGTGTCGCCGCCGAACGTGCCCAGGTCCCGCATGCCCGTGGTCGGGTCCCAGAGGAAGGCGTGGTACGAGGTGTCCCCCGCGACCTGGGCCCAGCCCGACACCTGGCCCGCGTCGTTGATGCCCGACCCGCGGCTGTAGGTCCCGCCCAGCGTGCCCAGATCCAGCATCCCGATCTCCTCGGTCCAGAGAAACGCGTGGGTGACGTCGTCCGGCAGGCTCGCGCTGCCGGCGACCGCGCCGGCGGTGTTGACCGCAAAGGCCCAACTCGTCGAGCCGCCCAACGTCCCGAGGTCGGTCAACGCGCCGTCTTCGTACTTGAAAGCGTGCACCAAGCCGTCGACGGTCTGGGACGCGCCGACGATGCGCGCACCATTGGCGGCGTACGCGCGCGTTTCGCTGCCCCCCAAGGTGCCGAGATCGATGGGATCCAGGTAGGTCGGCGCGTAGGCGTCGGCTTGCGCGGCGGTCGGTGCGGCCGTCGCGAGCACCGCGGTCAACAGACTCGCCGTCGTGATGAGCGGGCGTCTCGGACTTCTCATGGCTGAGCCTCTTCTTAAGCGAGGTTCCGTAGTTGAACGAAGCCGTGCTCGGAGCGTCTCGAAGGCACGAGCTTCGGCCTTCACGCAAGACTGGTCCCAGCCGCCTCCGAAAGGAAAACTGCCGAACGCTACTGTCGCCCTCTGGCCGTCGGACGTTAGCTCTAAGCGCGTTAGAAAGAAATGCAGGAGACCGGAAACAGGCGGGGCGAACCGACGCGACATACAACCTCCTGCGCGGTTCTTGGAGAGGCCTACGCTGCACCAAAGCGGTCGTCCTGTCAAGGCGAGTGCGTGCCGACCGACGGCTTGTTCGAGGACGTCCACTGGCGCGGACGCATGATCGGCATCTCGGTCAACGCTCGCCGATCGGCTCCGTGCGTGCCTCCGGAATATCGCGTGTCGTAGTATCCAGAAATTCGATCAACCGACAGGATCTGCCCCAGCCCGTTGAGAGTCGCCGGCTTCGGCCACTGAATGACGCCGCGCGGCGGCTTTGATAGGCTCCACGCAATGATTCCGATTTCACATCCGTTGCGGTTTCTGCTCGTCGCCCTGGCCGGCTGGGTCAACCAGCAGCAGCGTGAGGTGATTGATTATCTCCAGGCCGAGAATCGCGTCCTTCGAGAGCAGCTCGGTTCGCGCCGCCTCCGGTTCACCGACGATCAACGCATTCGATTGGCCGCTAAGGCGAAGCGCGTGGGACGACGCGTGCTCCAGCAGGTCGAGACCATCGTGAGCCCTGATACCCTCCTCGCTTGGCATCGCCATCTCATCGCCCGAAAGTACGACGGTCATCAACGCCGCGGGCCAGGACGGCCACCGACGATCGCCGAGATTCGGCAGCTGGTCGTGCGCATGGCGACGGAGAATCGCGACTGGGGGTATACGCGCATCCAAGGCGCGCTTGAAAACCTGGGCCACGACGTGGGGCGCGGGACCATCGCCACCATCCTCCGACAACATGGGATCGAGCCGGCGCCCGAGCGGCGCAAACGCACGACCTGGCGCGAGTTTCTGAAAGCGCACTGGGACGTCCTCGCCGCCGCGGATTTCTTCACGGTCGAGGTGTGGACCGCGATCGGTTTGACGCGGTATGTCGTGCTGTTTGTGATCGAGCTCGCGACCCGCCGTGTCCAGATCGCTGGGATCACGTCTGAGCCCGACAGCGCCTGGGTCGTCCAGTGCAGTCGCCACCTCACCGATGCCGTCGATGGCTTCCTGATCGGCAAGCGTTTCCTCCTGCACGATCGGGACCCGCTGTTTACGGAAACGTTCCGTGAGACGCTCGCGGCCACCGGTGTCGAGACCGTGCGGCTTCCGCCGAAATCGCCGAACTTGAACGCGTTCGCCGAGCGCTTCGTCCGCAGTATCAAGGAATCCTGTCTCGATCGGTTGATTCTGATCGGTGAACCGTCCTTACGGCGAGCGGTTCGCGAGTTCGTCACGCATTATCACGAAGAACGGAATCATCAAGGGTTGGGCAACGTGCTCATTGTCCCGGTCCAATGTCAGACGCCTTGCGACGAACGGATCGCCTGTCGTGAGCGTCTGGGCGGTCTGTTGAAGTACTACCATCGACCCGCGGCCTAGGCCGACGACGAATCCGCTCTGACAATCATAACGGCAGCGGTCGCGAATCGGGCGGTGCAGGGACAATGCCGGTCGTGATGATTGACCACGTGTGGGTAAGCACAGCCCCTTGACCACGATTCAGTTCTTCAACGCCGCTGCCAAGGCAATTCAGTGGCGCAGATCCGCCGTTCCGGTGTCGATCGAATTGTCGGACATTACGGCCTCGCGCTCTCCGACATGTTGCTCGAGGACAGCGCGCACCTCCTGCTCCATCGAGCGTCGGTTTCGGCGAGCGAGAGTCTTGAGAGATTTCACGATTTTGGTCGGCACATTCCGAATCGTCAGAGTTGCCATAGCCACCTCTGCTAGCATTATGCTAGCATTCAACAAGATGGCTTGACAAGCCAAGTCTATCGGACGGCGTCCGGCCGACGTCGGAGCCCGCTTGAAATGGCGGATTGACGTGGCCGCCGGTGGGCGTGTGCCTCTGGAAATCCGGCCCAATCGACATCGTCCTTGGCGGAGACATTTTCCCTCGCGGTGGTCCCGCCATGCCGGTTGAAGT
>JBPYEE010000331.1:0-13522 GCA_051985095.1 Vicinamibacterales bacterium
CAGCGGCCGGCCGCCGGAATTCCTCGCCGCAGGGCAGCAGCGCGACGCCGACGGCACACACGGCCGCCATCCTCGCGGCCGGCGTTCCGTGTGGCAGCAGGTGACGCCGTATACTCGCGAGGTGCGCGTTCTCCTGGCGACGCACGGCAGTCGCGGCGACGTGCAGCCAATGCTCGCGCTCGCGCTCGCCCTGCGAACCCGCGGCCACGTCGTGACGTTCCTTGTCCCGGACAATTTCGTGGCGTGGCTGCGCGCGCATGGGTTCGAGGTCGTGGGCAACGGCATCGATGTCGAGCAGCTGCTGCGCGCAGCCGGCGGAATGGTCGACTCCCTTCGGTGGCAGATGCGCCATTTCGCCGATGTTCTGATTCCGCGGCTGTTCGCGTCGTTCGCCCGCGCCCCCGATGCCGATCTGATCGTCGGCGCGGGCGTGCAGCTGGCGGCGGGGTCGGTCGCCGAGGCACGCGGCGTTCCCTTGGCGACCATTGCCTTCTGCCCGTGCGTGGTTCCGAGCGGCGCGGCCCCGCCACCGGTCGTCCATACGCAGTCGCTTCCGGCATGGGCGAACCGGGCCATCTGGACGCTCGGACGCCCTCTCGTCGAGTTCGGGCTGGCGCGCCTCCTTGGGCGTCATCGGCGCGCGCTGGGGCTGCGGCCGGACCCGTTTCCGCTCGAGACCCTCATCGGCGACCGGTGGATCGTGGCGGCGGATCCCGACCTCGCGCCGTTGCCTGCGGAGGCGGCGGATCGCGCGGTCGGGACCGATGCGTGGGTGCTCGACGACGCGCGGCCGCTCGAGCCTCACATCGATGAGTTCCTGCGGCGCGACCCGCCGGCGGTGTACATCGGGTTCGGCAGCATGGTGGCGTCGCGCGCGGTCGAGGTGGGCCGGCAGGCGGTGGCGGCCGTCCGGGCGGTCGGCTGTCGCGCGCTCGTCGCCGGCGGCTGGGCCGCGCTTGACCGCCATCTTCCGCGCGAGCCCGACGTGCTCACCGTCCCGTCGCTGCCGCACGCGGCGGTGCTGCCGCGGGTCGCGGCGGTGGTGCACCACGGCGGCGCCGGCACGACGACCGCCGCCGCGCGTGCGGGCCGGCCGCAGATTCCGGTTCCACACATCCTCGATCAGTTCTACTGGGCCCGGCGTGTCGAGGCGCTTGGGCTCGGCCCCCGGGGCGTGCCGGTGTCGATCGTCACCGCCGACGTCCTGGCCGATCGCCTCGACAGCGCCGTGAACGATCCCCGTATCGGGTCGCGCGCATCGGCGTTCGGATCGATGATCCGTCACCGCAACGGGGTCCATGCCGCTGTCGAGCTGCTCGAGGCGCTGGTCGATTGCGGTGCGTAGAACTTCGTCGTTACACTGCGGGAATGCGGTTCGCATTCGTGGTGGCGTCGCTGCTGACCTTGGTCGCCGCCGCGCCGTCGAGCGATATCGATCCGGAGATGCGCGCGGTCATGACGCGCCATCTGCATTTCAGCGCCTCCGAGCTCGCGGACCTTCAGAGCGGCAAGGTGGTCAAGCGCTCGAACGAGAGCCTGGCGCCGGGCGAGGTGGCGGTCGCCGGCGCGGTGCGGATTCACGCTCCGAAGCAGCGGTTCCTCGACCAGGTGCGGGACATCACGCGGTTCAAGCACGGCCCCGATGTGATCCAGATCGGCCGGTTCAGCGACCCGCCCGTCATGCAGGATCTCGCGCCGCTGACCGTCGACCAGGACGACTTCGATGCGCGCGTCTGCCGCATCGAGGACTGCGGGATCCGGCTGCCGGCCGACACCATTCGGCGGTTTCAGCAACAGGTGCCCGCCAACGCGCCCGACGTGCAGGAGCGCACTGCCGCGCTCTTCAAACAGCTGCTGCTCGACCACGTCATCGCGTACGAGAAGGGGGAGCTGCCAGGACGGATGCTGCAATACGACGATGGTGACGAGCCGATTCGGCCATCGGACGAATTCGAGGGCCTGCTGCGTGACACGCCGGCGCTGTCGGCCATCGCGCCCGGGTTGCCCGATCACCTGCGGCACTACGCGTCGAGTCCGCTCGCCGATAGCGAGGACTTTCTGTACTGGTCGAAGGAACGGTTCGGGATGGCGCCGTTCATTTCGGTCACCCAGGTCACGATTTTCTGTCCGTCCCACCCCACGTGCATCACCGCGACGCGTGACGTGTACTCGAGCCGCTACATCGACGCGTCGCTTGCGCTGTCGATCGCGACTGATTCTGAGACGAACGCCGACTCCTTCTACCTCGTGTACGCGAACCGCTCCCGCGCCAACGCGCTCAAGGGTGCCCTGGCGGGGGTGCGGCGCGCGCTGGCCGGGAGACGGGCCCGCGCGAGCCTCGAAGAATCGCTGAAATCGATCAAAAGCCGCCTCGAAGCGGGACGGTAGGTCGCTCAGGCGCGGGAGGGTCGATCCCCGGGGGGGCCGGCCGTCCTTGCACTTGTCCTAATTAACTAGTACAATCATTCAATTGGCGGTCATCTCGATCGACCCCCGGGATTCGACGCCGATTTATGCGCAGATCGATCAGGCGCTGCGTGCGGCGATCGCCTCGGGCCGGCTGCGGGTTGGCGACCAGCTTCCAACGGTGCGCGAACTGGCGGTGGCGCTGGCGGTCAACGCGAACACCGTCGCGCGCGTGTACAGCGATCTCGAACGGGCCGGAGTGCTGGAGACGCGGCGCGGCGTCGGATCGTTTATCGCCGCGTCGCCGGCGCGCGCGCGATCGGCCGAGCACAAGGCGCGGCAGCTGCAGGCCTTCGTCACGCGCGTGCTCGCCGACGCCGACCGCCATGGGTTCTCGATCGACGACCTGCTGACCGCTTTGACGGCGCTTCGACGCCAGGGAGGCCAACGTGCCGGGACCGCTGGGACTTCGTGAGACCGCCTCGGCCGCTGCGCCGCGCACGAATGCGATCGCGCTCATCGTGCTCGTCGCGTGGCTGCTCGTGGGGGTGACCAGCCTCATGGCCACCGGGAACCCCATTCCGCTCGTCGGCTGCGTCGTGCTCGGCCTCGTCACCATGCAGTCGCCGAAAGTCGCCCAGCAGTGGGAGCGCGCGGTCGTGCTGCGACTGGGCCGCTTCGTCGGGCTGCGGGGGCCGGGCCTGTTCTGGATCGTGCCGTTTGTCGACACGGTCTCCAGCCGGATCGACCAGCGGACGATCACGACGGGGTTCGCGGCCGAGCAGACGCTGACCTCGGACACGGTGCCGGTCAACGTCGACGCGGTCCTCTTCTGGATGGTCCACGACGCCCAGAAAGCGGCGCTCGAGGTCCAGGAGTACGCGCAAGCCGTGAGCTGGGCGGCGCAGACCGCGCTGCGCGACATCATCGGCCACACCCCGCTCGGCGATCTGCTCGTGGGCCGTGAACGGATCGAAACCGAGCTGCAGCAATTGATCGACGCCCGGTCGAATCCGTGGGGGCTCACGGTGCAGTCGGTCGAAATGCGCGACGTCGTGATACCCGCCGCGCTTCAGGACGCGATGTCGCGCCAGGCGCAGGCGACGCGTGAGAAGCAGGCGCGCATCATCCTCGGCGAGGCGGAGGTGGAAATCGCGAAGCTGTTCGACCAGGCGGCGCGGCAGTATCAGAACAACCCGACCGCCCTCCACCTGCGTGCCATGAACATGCTGTACGAGGGGCTGAAGGAAAAGGGTGCGATGATGATCGTCCCGAGCAGCGCCGTCGAAACGATGGGCTTGGGCGGGTTCCTGGGCGCGGCAGCGATCCAGCGATCGACGGCACCGGCGGAACCACCGCGCCCGGAACGAGGCCAGGCGTAGCGCGAGGGCCACGCCGCGAGTCACGGACCGGAATCGACCGGCGACGCGAGTCCCGCGGCCGCCCACGAGGAGGAGCCCAATGGCGTCACCCAGTGATTCGAATCGTCAGAGCCGGATGGTGTGGGTTGTTCTGGTCATTCTCGGCGCGGTCCTCTGTATCGTCGGCTGGTATCGCTACATGATGTAGCCACAACCCCGTGGTGATCGTTTCGGGAGGTGTCACGATGCGCGAACAGTTTCGCTCCATCACGACCAATTTCACGCCCGTCCGCGTCGTCGGCATTCCGGGGCTGGTGCTCGTCTTGATTGCGATCGCGCTGGCGGTCCAGTTTCCCGAAGCCCGGTGGTTGCTCCTCGGGGGACTCGGCGGTGGCCTCCTCCTCGCGGCGGGTCTCGTGATCCGTCGGGCGAGGCGCGCGGCCGATGACGACGATGACCGCCGCCACGGCATTCTGATGGTGGGCGACCCGCCGTCGACCCGGCCGGAGGGTTCCCGGCGCGGCTCCGACAGCAGGTCCGCGCGTCAGCGGCGCCTGGTCACCCTCACGGCTGCGGCGCGGTAGACACCGGCCGTTTCACGACGGTGATCGTCACCTGCGAGGGGTACTGTTTCGAGTGATGCACGGCGTTGTGGGCGACGACGCCGGTGGTTTCGTCGTAGTTGTGCCCGCCGGTGTTCAGGTTGCGATCAAACCGGGGGAAATTGCTCGATGACACCTCGATCCGCAGCCGGTGTCCCGGGGCGAAGTAGTTGCTCGTCGTGAGCGGCTGGAGCGTCACTTTGTAGATCCGTCCCGCCTCCATCCAGGCGACCGGCTTGTCGTATCCGTTGCGATACCGCATCCGCTGAATCGATTCGTCGAGATTGAATGCCCGGCCGTCGGGATCGACGTCGAGGACTTTCACCGTGAAGTCGGTATCTTTCGCATCGGAGGACACGTAGAGCGTCGGCGTGATGGGTCCGGTCACTTCGGCCCCGTCCCGAAACGGCGCCGATGTATAGACGAGGATGTCCTGCCGCGCTTCCATGCGGCGCTGATCGAAGGAACCGGCCTCCACGGCCGTTCCGGTGCAGCAGACGTTGCCGCCGTACGAAAGGACCGGGTTCAGCGGGTCATAGGCGAAAGAATCCGGCTCGTCGATATCCGGCGCGGCAGACTCGCCGAGTCGATCCGGGACCACGAGTGACCCATCGCCGTGAAGCGTGTTCGCCCTGCTGTGGCTCGTGAGATAGAACGTCAGCGGGGACGCCCCGGCCGGAGGCCAGGCGTCGGCGCTCTGCCACTTGTTGAGGCCCATCGTGTAGTAGGTGACCTTGGGCATCGCCGCCAGTCGCGGCGCCTCGTCGCCCTTCAGGAACCGATCGAAGAAGCTGTAGGTGATCTCGTTGTAGTCGAGCCGCGCGTCGCCCATGCTGCGCTCGCCCACGATCGTGTTTTCGGTCGCGCGGGTATAGGCGCAGTGCGCGACGGGCGCGATAACCGCCCACTGCTCGTCGGCCACCTGCGGCGAGGCGGTGCGCCGCACGTAGTTGTACAGCGCCAGGTTGGGCCCGATCGAGACGTCGTACCACGACATGAACCAGAGTCCCGGAACGTTGATCTTCTGATCGTCATGAACCAGCCCGCCGCGGTACCACGCGGCGTCGTTCGGCGTGCGCTGGATCATGCGGCCGCCGGTCTCAACCGGCATCGCGTCCGCGAAAATGCCGTGCGGCGCATCGACCGCCTTCAGGATGTCCTGTTCCGGCAGGTGCCAGAGCGCCTTCGACCAGTCGACGGGCGGCAGATGCTGCGCTAAATCGAAGGACTTCGACACGCGGATGAGGTCTTCCTGCGAGGTGTTCTTCGGGAACATGGGCCGCACCTGGTTCTGCTCGCCGTACAGCCAGGCGATGAACAGCATCTGCACGGCGCCGCCGCGGTACCAGTTGCCCTGCTCGTAGTAGGGTGCCACACGGCCGACGCCGGCGCCGAAGCCCTGAACGTTCATGGCGGCGTAACCGGGGTGGCCGAGGGCCGCGATCCCCATCTGGTACTCCGCGGTCGACGAGCATCCGGTCGTCCCGACCTTGCCGTTCGACCAGGGCTGCTTGGTCATCCAGTCGATCGCGTTGTAGCCGTCGCTCGTCGGGGGGCCGAGGATGTCGTAATTGCCTTCGGAGAAGAAGTGTCCGCGCTCGTTCTGGACGACGTACGCATAGCCGCGCTTCACGGCGGCCACCTGCGCGCTCATGTCTGCGGGCACGCCGTTCTGGATGTCCCAGAAATTGAAGTTGTAGGGGGTGCGGACAAAGACGATCGGGACCTTCGCGTTCGAGGCCTTCGGACGGTAGATGTCGGTGGCGAGCCGCACCCCGTCCGGCATCGGCATCATCACTTTGCGATCGATGATCGCGATCTGTTCGAGCTCGTGCTCCAGGTCCCAGCGGTGTTGCTTTTCGGCGGCCGTCAGCCCGCCCCCCTGCTGGGCGCGGGCGACGGTCACTGCGAGGCCGAGGGCACTCAGAACGGCGAGGACGAGGCGGCGCGCGGTGGTCGTCATGGCCGGATCATACGACTGCCGTCCTGCCCCGATGCAAGGTCAGTATCGGTAGTGCTCCGGCTTGTAGGGTCCCTCGACCGGCACGCCGATGTAGTCGGCCTGGTCCTTGGTCAGCGTCGTGAGCTTCACGCCGAGCTTGTCGAGGTGCAGCCGGGCCACCTGTTCATCGAGCTTCTTCGGCAACATGAACACGCGCTTCCCGTACTGCCCGGCGTGCGCGTGGAGATCGAGCTGGGCGAGCACCTGATTGGTGAAGGAGGCCGACATCACAAAGCTCGGATGACCGGTTGCGCAGCCGAGATTGAGCAGGCGTCCCTCGGCGAGCACCAGGATGCTGTGGCCGTCGGGGAACCGCCATTCGTCGTATTGCGGCTTGATGTTGATCTTCTCGATGCCGCCGAATCGCTTCAGACCCGCCATGTCGATCTCGTTGTCGAAGTCGCCGATGTTCCCGACGATCGCCTTGTCTTTCATCCGCCGCATGTGGTCGACGGTGATGACGTTGTGGTTGCCGGTGGCGGTGATGAAGATGTCGGCGGTCTCGACCACCTCGTCGAGGGTGGTGACCTCGAAGCCTTCCATGGCCGCCTGCAGGGCGCAGATCGGATCGATCTCGGCCACGACCACGCGGCACCCCTGGCCGCGCAGTGCCTGCGCGCACCCTTTCCCGACCTCACCGTAGCCGGATACCATCGCGACCTTGCCGCCCAGCATGACGTCGGTCGCACGCGCCAGACCGTCGGGCAACGAGTGTCGGCACCCGTAGACGTTGTCGAACTTGCTCTTGGTCACCGAGTCGTTGACGTTGATGGCCGGGAAGAGCAGCGTGCCGGCTTCCATCATCTGATACAGCCGATGCACGCCAGTCGTCGTTTCCTCGCTGACGCCGCGGATCGTCGACGCGATCCGCCCGTACCGGCCCTTGGCCTTCGTCATCGACTGCCGGATCGTGTCGAGGATGACGCCCCACTCCTCCGGCTCCGTGTCGGGGTCGAACGACGGCACGGCGCCCGCCTGCTCGAACTCGACTCCCTTGTGGACGAGGAGCGTCGCGTCGCCGCCGTCGTCCACGATCAGCGTGGGACCGCTGCCATCCGGCCATTCGAGCGCCTGCTCCGTGCACCACCAGTATTCCCCGAGGGTCTCGCCTTTCCAGGCGAAGACCGGCGTCCCTTTCGGATCGAGGGGCGTGCCGCCGCGCTCGGGGCGGCCGACGACCACCGCGGCGGCCGCGTGATCCTGCGTCGAGAAGATGTTGCAGGAGACCCAGCGCACGTCGGCGCCGAGCTCGGCCAGCGTTTCGATGAGCACCGCCGTCTGGATCGTCATGTGCAGCGAGCCCATGATCCGGGCGCCGGCGAGCGGCTTGGTGGCACCGTACTCCGTTCGGAGCGCCATCAGGCCGGGCATCTCCTGTTCGGCGAGTCTGATTTCCTTGCGGCCGAAGGCCGCCTGCGACAGATCCTTCACCTTGTACGGCTCGCGCCCGGCGGCTTTCGCCGCCTCGAACGCGTGCCGCTTCTCGGTCACCGTTGTCATGAGCTTCTCTCCTCAGGCGGGCCGATCCCGCCCTCTCGCTTCAAACGCGCGCGGCGGCACTATGCCCGGCGCGCGGTGGCCACGAACAATCCAGGACCCTTGGCGCGCGCGTCCGGCGGCAGGGCGACGAGGCGTGGATTCGAAAACCCTGCGTCGGTGAGCCAGCGCGTCATGTGCTCGGCGTCGAACCCGAGCCAGACGTGTCCCATCTGCTGCCGGTAGTGCTCCCGCTCGTGCGGCAGCATGTCGACGACGATGAGGGTGCCTCCCGGCTTCACGATCCGGGCGGCCTCCCGGAGGGCGCTGAGCGGCTCGGCGACATGGTGCAGAACCAGCGTGAGCAGCGCCGCATCGACCCGCGCATCATCGATCGGCAGCGACTCGAGGTCGCCCCGGCGCAGATCGACGTTGGTGTAGCGGCGCAGGCGATCCTTGGCCGCTTGCAGCATCGCGGGCGACGCATCGACCGCGATCACGTGTGCGACAAACGGCGCGAGCGCGGCGCTGACCTGGCCGGTGCCGCAGCCGAGATCGGCGACCGTCGCCTCGGCGCCCACAAATCCCCCGAGTGCCGCCAGATGAAACCGATCGCCGAACAGCTCGTCGCGCAGCCGGTCCCACTGACCCGCCGACGACGAGAAGAACTCCTGCGATTTCGTCCGGCGCGAGGCCAGCGTCGCCTGCAGGCGCCGTTGGTCCTGTAACGACGACGGGGTGGTCTCGACCTGCTCGCGCACCAGGCGCCACAGCCGGCGCGCCGTCGCGTCGAGGTCGCGCGCGATCGTGTAGAGGTTGCTCGTCCCTTCGGCGCGCGCCGTGATCCAGTCGGCGTCCCCGAGCGCCTTGAGATGGCGGCTCACGGTCGACTGGGGCAGCTGCATGACGGCGCAGAGCTCCGAGACCGTCAGCTCGTGGCGATCGAGCAGCAGCAGGATGCGGCTGCGCGTCGTCTCCGCCAGCGAGGCGAGGTGGTCGAGAATAACCGGCGCGCGGGCATTCATCCCTTGAACCGGATGAAAGGATACTATGGAACCGGCCGGCGTGCAACCCGATCGCGGCTACCGGATCGGCGCCGCGCAGAGGTCGACCTCGCGGCTCCCCTCCGGGCGGGCCGCGCAGTACTCGGCGATCGCGCGCTGCACCTCGTCTCTGGCCCGCGCTTCGGCCCGCGTGCGCTCGGCCGCTGAACCCGCTTCGATCGCCCGGCCTCCCAGATACTTGCCGGCCAGGTTTTCGATGAGGACCGTCAGGAGCTGCGGTTCGCTGAAGGCGGCGTAGGGCTGCGCCAGCGGACTGTCGGCGGTGTGCCAGACCTGTCGCTGCATCTCGTAGGCGTAGAGACCGCCGGCTGGAATCGGGCCCGGCTTGAGGTCTGCGCTCTGGAGCCACTCGTCCAGCGCGAAGGATCGCAGGCGCTCGTGGATCGCGACCTTGAAGGTCGGCGCGTCATCGAGGCCGCGCAACCGGATGGTCGGCGTCTGTTCGAGGCCCTGCTTGATCTTGTCGATCGAGACGGGCAACTCGAACCGGCTGGCGGCGCTTTGCGGGTCCGATGCCGGTGACGGGGAGTCCTGCTCAGGTGACGGTTGCGCGGCAGCGGGCAGTGCCGTCAAAACTACCGTAAGTACCAGAGGAATCAACCGCATACGGCTCAGGCGCAGACGTCCGGGCCCGGTGCCCCGTCACTCGAGTATCAGCGTGTGCACGATCAACGCCAGGTGTCCGTCCTGTTCGCGTCCGGACAGATGCGCGCGTCCGACGGCGCAAGTAAAATGCTCGCTGGAGCCCGCCAGGAGGACCGCGATGCATCAGGTGCCGCGCGAAGATCAGATTGAGCTCGCCGAGGCGATTGCCGAAGGCGCCCGTCGGCGGCCGACGCAAGCCTTCGGGGAATACTTCTCCGACGACGGAGGTTCGTGCGCGCTCGGCGCGGCCTACGAAGGCGCGTACGTCCTCCCTCGCGATCCGCAGGAGGCGCACACGATTCGACCGCGCATGGAGCGGCTCTTCGACTGTCTGGAAAACGTCCGCCGCCGCTGTCCGCACGGCTGCAACAAGCGCCTGCCGCTCAACGCGATCATCCTGCACTTGAACGACGATCATCACTGGACGCGCGAGCAGATTGTCGAGTGGTTGAAAACCTGATTGCCGGAACTGCCTGACGTCGTCGTTTATCTCGAGGCGCTGAAGCGCGCCGTCATCGCCCGACAACTTCACCGCGTCAATCTCCGCAGTCCGTTCGTGCTGCGGTCTGTCGATCCCCCCCTCGACTCGATCACCGGCCAGGTCGTCCGCGACGTGCGTCGCGTCGGCAAGCGGATCGTGCTGGTATTTTCCGCGGGGCCGGCCGCCGAGGGCCTCGCCGGCCGCGATGGCGACGCGGGGCCGATCTTTCTGGTCATCCATCTGATGATCGCCGGTCGTCTCCGCTGGCGGGCGCCGAATCAGAAACTCGGGATGGGGCCGAAGGTGATCCTCGCGTCATTCGAATTCGCCACGGGCACGCTGTTTTTCACCGAAGCGAGTTCGACCAAACGCGCCTCGATTCAGCTGGTGCGGGGCGACGCGGCGCTGCAGGCGCTCGACCCGGGCGGCATCGAGCCGCTCGACGCGACATTCGACCAGTTTCAGGCCGCGCTCGGGCGAGAGAATCACACGCTGAAGCGCGCGCTGACCGACCCGCGCCTGTTCAGCGGCATCGGCAACGCCTATTCCGATGAAATCCTGCACGCCGCGCAGTTGTCGCCGCTGAAGCTGTCGCGCGCGCTGACCGGCGCCGAGTGCCGTCGGCTGTACGACGCGACCGGCACGACATTGCGGCTCTGGATCGACCGGCTCCGCGCTGACGCCGGGGACGGATTTCCGGAGCAGGTGACCGCGTTCCGGCGCGAGATGGCCGTCCACGGCAAGTTCAAGCAGCCGTGTCCGGTGTGCGGTGTCCCGATTCAGCGGATCGTGTACGCGGAGAACGAATGCAATTACTGCGCGCGCTGCCAGACGGCCGGCCGCCTGCTGGCCGACCGCTCGCTGTCGCGGCTGCTCCACGACGACTGGCCGCGGTCGATTGACGACGCCTAGGATGCCCCGCCGCCCCCTGACGCTCCGGCCCGTGGCGACCGCGGCAGCGCTTCTGGCGCTGCTCGTCGCCGCGTACGCCAACCACTTCGGCAACGGCTTTCATTTCGACGACGACCACACGATTGTCAACAACGTTTTCGTGCGCGACGCCCGCAACATCCCGCGCTTCTTCGTCGATGCGACGACGTCGAGCGTGCTGCCGAGCAACCGGTCCTACCGGCCGATTCTGCAGGCGACGCTGGCGGTTGATTACTGGATCGGCGGCGGGTACCGTCCGGTCGTCTTCCAGATCGACAGTTTTCTGTGGTTCGTGCTGACGCTCGCGGCGATGTGGTGGCTCTTCGCCATCATCATCGATCGCGCGGGCGGCGACAGGGCGTTCGCCATCGTACCGACGGCGGTGTATGCCGTGCACCCGGCCGGCGCCGAAACGGTGAACTACATCATCCAGCGCGGTGAGATCATCTCGACGGCGGGCGTCGTCGCGGCGCTGGCGATGTACGCCGCCTGGCCGTCGCGCCGCCGGTGGGGTCTCTATCTGGTGCCGTTGACGGTGGGCATCCTCGCGAAGCCCCCGGCGATGATCTTTCCGGCGCTGCTGTTCGCCTACGTGTATCTGCTCGAGCCGCCACCCGCGGGGCGGGCACCGGGCGCGGCGGTGCGCGCCGCCGTGCCGTCGCTCGCGCTGGTGGGGATGCTCGCGGTCTGGACCGTGCGTCACACGCCGCCGACTTTTGCCGCCGGCGGTGGCGCGCCGCTGTCGTACTGGCTGACCCAGCCGTTCGTGTCGCTGCGGTACTTCACGACCTTCTTCGCCCCGATTGCGCTGAGCGCCGACAACGACTGGCGTCGCGTAGCGACGCTCGCTGACTTCCAGGCGCTCGCCGGGATCGCCTTCGTGGCGGCGCTCGCCTGGGCGATTGCCCGGACGGCGCGGCGCGCCGAGATGCGTCCGGTGGCCTTCGGCCTCGTCTGGTTCATCGTTGCGCTGGCGCCGACCGCCCTCGTCCCGCTCGCTGAAGTCGGCAACGACCACCGGATGTTCTTTCCGTTTGTCGGCCTGACGCTGGCGGTGTGCTGGGCGGTCGCGCAGTGGTGGCGGACTCGATCGGCTGCGGCCGGCCTGCGGCATGCCGGCGCGCTCGCGGTCGCCGCCGTGCTGACGCTTGAAGCCGTTGGCGTCCACGTCCGCAACGAGGTGTGGCGGAGCGACGCGTCGCTCTGGTTGGACGTGACGCGAAAGAGCCCGACCAATGGCCGCGGGCTGATGAACTACGGCCTGACGCGGATGGCGCAAGGCGATTTCCGGGAAGCCATCGCCTACTTCGAACGCGCGCGCGCCTATACGCCCGAGTACTCGCTGCTGCACATCAACCTGGGTCTTGCCTACGGAGGCGCCGGGCGGATCGCCGAGGCGGATCGCGAGTTCAACGAAGCGATCGCGCTCGCGCCGACCGATTGGCGGAGCCACTACTACTATGGCCGATGGCTGCGCCAGATCCGGCGCAGCGACGACGCGCTCGCGCAGCTGGAACTCGCCGTCGAGCAGAATCCCGCCGACCTCGACGCCGCCCGCGAGCTCGAGGCGGCTCGGGGCGTGCCGGCCGCGACGACGCCGGCGGCGCTGCTGGAGCGATCGGTGGCCGCCTATCGCGCCGGTCAGTTTCGCGAGTGTATCGACCTGGCGCGCCTGGCGCTGGCGCGCCAGCCTGGCTACGCCGAGGCGTACAACAATCTGGCCGCCGGGTTCATCGGGCTCGGCCAATGGGACGACGGGATCGCCGCGGCGGAAGACGCGCTGCGGTTGAACCCCGACCTGGTGAGCGCACGCAACAACCTCGCGTACGCCCGCCGTCAGAAACAGCAATCCCGCCGATGACCGGCGGGCGGCGCGCCACACTCGTCATCCCGGCCTACGATCCGACGCCGGCCCTGGTGGATCTCGTCGCGGAGCTCGCGCCCGAGCGAGACATCATCGTCGTCGACGATGGGTCGTCGCCCGCCGCGCACCCGATTTTTGCGCGGGTGTCGAGCGAGCGCGGCGTGGTGCTGCTGCGCCACGCCGTCAACCTGGGCAAAGGCCAGGCGCTCAAAACGGCGTTCAATCACTTTCTGCTTCACGCGCCGCCGGACGCCGCCGGCGTCGTGACTGCCGACGCCGACGGGCAGCATCTGCCGGAGGATATCCGCCGGGTGGCCGTGCGCCTCGAACAGGCACCCGACGCGCTCGTGCTCGGCAGCCGCGCGTTCGACGGGCGCGTGCCGACGCGCAGCCGGGTGGGCAACGCGGTCACGCGGCGTGTGTTCCAGCTGCTGGTCGGACGATCGCTTCCGGATACGCAGACGGGCCTGCGCGGCATCCCGCGGGCGTTTCTGCCGGACTTCCTGGCGATCGAGGCCGCGCGGTATGAATTCGAGCTCGAAATGCTCGTGCACGCGGTGCGGCGCGAGTGGCCGATCGCGACCCTCCCGATCCGGACCGTCTACGGTCCCGCCCACACGCACTTCAACGCGCTGCGCGACTCGGTGCGGATCTATTTCGTGTTCGTGCGGTTCCTCGGCCTGTCGCTGGC
>JBPYEE010000332.1:0-4290 GCA_051985095.1 Vicinamibacterales bacterium
CGAAGCGCTTCAGTGTGAAACCCTGAGGGAAGGTGGCAAAGTCACCTCTGGCGGTCGCCACGGCAACCAATCGTGCTTATTTATACCGCCAGCGAGAGGACAGACTAGAACACCAACCCTTTCCGTCACTGCCCACCGTATCGTCGCGAGTTAGTGTCACTGCCGGGCCAAAAGTCTCTCCCGTGGGCGTTTCCATGAGCCGTCCCGACGGCGCAGTGATAGGTGAGCATATCCGCCCGGGGATGTCGATTTTGATGGGGCATCTCGACTGAAGCAGGATTTCACTCAGTGCGCGCGAGTTTTTAAGGTTTGCTGATCGCAAACTTGTATCAACGGCTGCGAGACTGGCCGAACTCAGGGGGGAGACATGCCAAGGATGTTCCATCGTTTGTTGATTCCCGCATTGATCTGCGCGTTGGCTGTTGGGTTCACGTCGCTAACGGGGCGGGCGCAGCCGTCGCCAACGACATGGACGGTGTCGATCGGAGCAGATTCACCGGATCACGCGATTCAGGGGCAGGACTTCTACCCGCGCACGATGACGGTGAACGCCGGCGACTCGATTACGTTCACGAAGGGCGCGATCCTGGGGCACACCGTGACGTTCCTGTCCGGCACCAAGCGGCCGGAGCTGGAACTGCCGCAACCGGACAAGCGCGTACTGTTCAACCCGGAGGTCGCGTTTCCTCAGGGCGGGCAGACCTACGACGGCACCGGGGTCGCCAACTCGGGCGTGCTCGACGGCGTCGGCAAGAGTTACAGACTGACATTTACCAAGCCCGGCCGGTACGCGTTCGTCTGCATGCTGCACCCGGGCATGCAGGGCACCATCGTCGTCCAGCCTGCGGGCTCAAAACGGCCGTTGACCCAGGCCGATTACGACAAGGCCTCGGCGGCGCAGTGGGCGGAATCGCTCGAGGCTGGCGAGGCGTTGAAGGCGTCCTGGAGAGTCGCGTCGGCCGCCTCGGCGTCCGGCACCGTGTACACGACGGCGCTGCTCAGCAACCCGCAGGCGCACGTCTCGCTGTTCCGGTTCACCCCTGGTCCGCTGACTATCAAGGCCGGGAGCACCGTGCGCTGGGTGATGAAGGATATGTTCGAGATTCACACCGTGACGTTCCCGGGGGCGGATAACGTCCCGGCGTTCCTCACGCCCGAGCCGCAGAAGCAAGGCCCCCCGAAGATCTTCTTCAACGTCAAGGGCGTCGCGCCGTTCGGTGGGCCGCGGCATGCTGGCAGCAGCGGCTTCTACAACTCCGGCATTCTCGTGCCGGTGAACCCGCCGGGACCCACCACGTACTCGTTGACGTTCTCGAAGCCCGGCACCTACACGTACTGGTGCGTCGTCCACGTGCCCGAGGGTATGAGCGGTACGATCATCGTTCAGTAGTCATCCGCCGGTGGAGTGGAAGTGGGCCGGGACGCGTTCGCGTCCCGGCCCCGTCAAGTCTCGTACGGACCAAGCGTGTCCCGCTGCGCGTCGCCGATGAAGTTGAAGGTGAAGGCCAACACAGCAGTACGAGGTCCAAGCGCAGCAGACGGCGGTAAGTGGTCTAACCGCGACGATTACCAGCCAGGTCCCCCCCACCATGGCTTGTCCTGGCGCAGCAACTCGCGGCTGGTTTTCAGCCAGCCCCGGTACAGACCGGAGGAGCGATCTTGGTGACGACTACAGCGGTTCATCCTCGGGCGTTAAGCAAATCTTGAGTGCCGTCTTCTGACGGAGGCTGTTGAAGGCGCGGGCCCATTCCGGCAATGGCATGATGTCGGAGATCAGAGCTTCTACATTGATTTGACCCAACGCCATTAAACGGATGGCCGTCTCCCAGGCTCCTGGCACATGCGCAAACGTCCCACTGAGCGTTAGCTCCTTCAGGCACACGGCATCGAAGTCAGCAGACACCGGCCTGCCGAACAGTCCGATCTGAACATAACGTCCGCGCTTGCGCAGCGCCTGAAGACAATTCGTTACAGACGCGGACGCACCGGCGCATTCAATTGCTACATCGAAGCCGAATCCGTCCGTGAAGTGAGCGACAGCTTCACACATCGCTTCAGGATCAGCCTGGACGTTCACGGCGGCGCAGGCCCCCAATTTGGTCGCGGTATCTAACCTCAGTCGGTCCGCATCGGTTCCCGCGATGACAATCGAAGCACCCGCGGCGCTGACGAGCTGAACACAGAGAAGGCCGATGGGCCCCGGACCGGAGATCAAGACGCGGTCCCCCGGCGCAACTACGGTCTGTTGAATGGCGTGGACGCAGCACGCTAACGGTTCGGTGAGCGCGCCGGCGGTCAACGACACGTTCGTCGGCAAGCGATGAAGATTACGCGCGGGAACCAGCAACAACGGCGCAAACCCGCCGTCGACGGCGGCACCAATCGAGCGGCGGTCCGGGCATAGGTTCGGTTGACCCGCGCGGCAGTACCGACACGATCCGCAGACGGAGAAGTACGTTTCAGTGGTCACCCGGTCACCAACCTGCCACCCTTCCACGTCGGGGCCGACCTCGAACACCGGGCCGGCAACCTCGTGCCCCATGGTCACGGGGGGCCGCGTAGGATACTCGCCATCGTAGATATGGAGGTCCGTGCCGCAAATGCCGGTGGCGGCGACCTTCAGGAGAACATGATCCCTGATGCATGCCGGAGCCGGTACGTCGACGTAACCGACATTCCCGGGTCCTGGGGCGAACTTGCGGAGCGCTTTCATGGACTTGACCTCCAGGGCGACCAACCGTTCATTGTCCAGAAGCCGGTCGTCTCACGGACCCTGTGAGCTGCCCGTTTACTGTCGGTACCGACCAATCATGTCGGCGTCGACGACGATGCCGAGCCCGGGATCGTCAGGCACGATCACCCACTCCCCTTCACGCCGTGGAGGGTTCGCGACGAGCTTGTTTCGGAGGTCGGACGGCGTTAACGGGAACTCAATGAAGGGGGCCTCGTCCGCGCTGGCCATCCACTGCAACGAGGCGGCAAGGTTCACGCCGGTTCCGAAACAGTGAGGGACGCACCATGCGCCGGCACGTGCCGCGCGTCGCGAAACGGCCCGGCAGACATCCAGGCCACCGGCCCGGCCAACGTCTGGCTGGAGTATTTTCACGCCGCAAGCCAGTAACGCGTCGAACGCACTGAGCGTCGTCTCTGTTTCGCCAGCGGCGATGCGACCATCGACGGCTGCCGCCATCTCCTCGTATCCATCGAGGTTCTCTTCGTGCAAGGGCTCCTCGAGCCATGTGATCGGATACCGCTCAAACAGCTCGCGAGCCCGGTCGACGCCCTCCTTTGTGCTCCACACCCGTCCCGCATCAACCATGATCGCAGTCGAGCTGTCCGCCACCTTGACGATTGCGTCGAGCAACGCGTGATCGTGCTCGCGATCCCTCCCGAAGGAACCGTAGCCAAATTTCACAGCGGTGAAGCCGGATTCGAGGCAACCCGCGGTCATCATCGCGGCCTCGCGAGGCGTGTCCGGAAACAGCATGCTGGCGTATGCGCGTACGCGCTGCCGCCGCTGGCCCCACACCGCGGATACCGGCCGGCCCGCGTCCTTCCCGACGATGTCCCACAGTGCTTGATCAACACCGCTCATCGCATGCAATACAACGCCGTGGCGCCCATACCAACGGGTCGCCTCATACATAATCGACCAACAGCCGGCGGGGTCCAATGGATCTGCGCCGAGCAGCGCCGCTGCGAGACCGTGGCGTCGAGGTGCGGACCGCGGTGCTTCAATGACGGCTTTTGCCACGGCAGAACAGGAAACGACTTCTCCATAGCCGACAATGCTTGTGTCGGTGCTGACCTTTACGAGAAGCACGTCCTGTGTGCCGTCGTGAATTTCCTGGACCGTCGGCAAGCGAAGGTGTAGGGCTTCGACGCTGCTGACTTTCACGCCGCGGTGCCTCCCGGCCCGAACTCACCGCCCGGGGCCCCCACCATCCCCTTGATTGATGAAGAACCGGTGATGCCGCCGTCAGGATGAGATCCGTGGGTCGAGGACATCACGTAGTCCGTCTCCTAAGAGGTTGAGTCCGAGGACAGTCACGGCGATGAAGACCCCGGGATAGAAGGCGATCCTTGCGCTGGCCATCGTTCAGGTCGCCGACACTAGGTAACGCTTGGGAATCTCGGCCCCGGCGACGTAATTCAAGTTCCCGAGCTTGCACATCTGGTACACGTTGATGCGAAAGTCGGGACACGTACTCACGAAGCAGTAGGCGTCGGCAGGCGTGAACTGATGCTCACTGATCAACCAGTCCATGAGATGGACCGTGGCCGTTTCCA
>JBPYEE010000333.1:0-5717 GCA_051985095.1 Vicinamibacterales bacterium
TGGTGCCGACCCTGACCGGCCTGGTGCTCACCGGCTGCTACAAGATTCCCGCGGTCAAAATCGAGCTGGTGGCGGTGTACACCAACAAGATGGCGACCGACGCCTATCGCGGCGCCGGACGCCCGGAGGCGACCTACCTGATCGAGCGCCTGATGGATGTCATCGCCAACGAGTTGAACATCGATCGTCTGGCGATCCGGACGAAGCACTTTCCCTCGCCCAGTGAGTTTCCGTTCTCGACGGCGTGCGGGCTGACCTACGACAGCGGCGACTATTTCGGCGCGCTTGCCCGCGCGAAGCAGCTGGCCGATTGGGACCACCTCGTCGCGGCGCGCGATGCCGCGCGCGCCGCCGGCAAACTGTCGGGCATCGGCGTGTCCACCTATGTCGAGATCTGCGCGATGGGCCCCTCCAAGGCCATGCCGGCCGGCGGCTGGGAATGGGGGTGCGTGCGGATGGAGATCTCCGGCAAGGTGACCGTGATTACTGGCGTTACGCCGCACGGGCAGGGGCAGGAGACGAGCTTTGCGCAGATCGTCGCGGATCGTCTGGGGGTGCCCATCGAAGACGTCGTCGTGATGAAAGGGGACACCAGCGTCGCCCACTACGGCCGGGACACGTATGGCAGCCGCGGCACCGCCGTCGGCGGCACGGCGATTGTGATGTGCGTCGACAAGGTCATTCAAAAAGGCAAGGTTCTGGCGGCGCATCTGCTCGAGACCCTCGACGATCACGTCGTCTTCGAGCGGGGGGTGTTCAAGGCGCCGGGCGTCTCGACCCGGGCGATTGCCTGGGGCGAACTCGCGGCGGAAGCGTACATCGCGAAGAATCTCCCGCGCGGCGTGGAGCCGGGGCTCGAAGCGTCGAGCTTCTTCGAGCCGGAGAACTTCACCTTTCCCTTCGGCACCCACATCTGCGCCGTCGAAGTCGATCGCGAGACCGGTGACGTCACGCTGACGAAATACGTCGCGGTCGACGACTGCGGGAATCAGGTCAACCCGCTGCTCGTCGAAGGGCAGGTCCAGGGCGGCATCGCGCACTCGATCGGTCAGGCGCTCTTCGAACGAACGATCTACGACGAGAACGGCCAGTTGCTGACCGGCGAGTTCATGGACTACGCGATCCCGCGCGCGAGCGACATTCCCGAGTACATCCTCGGCAGCACGGTCACGCCCTCGCCCGTCAATCCCCTTGGCGTCAAGGGTGTCGGCGAAGCCGGAACGATCGGGGCAACGCCGGCGATCGCCAACGCCGTGCTCGATGCATTGCAGCCCCTCGGTGTCGTGCACCTCGACCTGCCGCTCACGCCCGAGCGCGTGTGGCGGGCGGTGAAGTCGCGGACGGCGACGGCGGCCGTGTAGCCCGTGTCCGGGGGACACCGGACTGGAGACCGACATGTATCCTGCGAATTTCGATTACATCCGTCCCTCATCGGTCGATGAAGCGGTGCGGCTGCTCGAACACCATGGCGAGGCGGCGAAAGTGCTGGCGGGCGGCCACAGCCTGATTCCGGCGATGAAGCTCCGACTCGCGCAGCCGAAGGTGATCGTGGACATTGGCCGTATTCCGGAGCTCAGTTACATCCGCCACGCCGGCGACACGATTGCGATTGGGGCGACGACCACGCATGTCGCGATCGAGACGTCCACGGTGCTGCGTGAGGCCTCGCCGCTTTTGGCCGAAACAGCCGCGCATATCGGCGACGTGCAGGTGCGGAACAAGGGCACGATCGGCGGCAGCCTCGTCCACGCCGATCCCGCTGCGGACTATCCGGCGGCGATCCTCGCGCTCGATGCGGAACTCGACCTGGTCGGCCCGCGCGGCAAGCGGACGGTTCGGGCGGGGCAGTTCTTTGTCGATCTGCTCCAGTCGGCCGCCGCCCCGAACGAGATCCTGACGGAGATTCGCGTTCCGGCGACGCCGCTCGGCGTGGCGTACGTCAAAACCGAACAGAAAGCGAGCGGCTTCGCGGTGGCCGGCGTGGCGGTCGTGGCGTTGAGCGGCGGCGTGCGCGTCGGCGTCACCGGGGTTGCCCCCAAACCCTATCGGGCCACGGCTGTGGAGGAGGCGCTCGGTCCGGCGCGATCGGCCGAGGCGATCGCCCTGGCCGCCTCGCACGCTGCCGACGGCATCGAGCCGCTCCAGGACCTCCACGCGACCTCAGAGTACCGAGCGCACCTGGCGCGCGTGAATACCCGGCGGGCACTCACGCGCGCGCTCACGCCCGCATGACCGGCTCGCGCGTCGGCCACGCGGCCGCGTGATGCGATTCACTCTGTCGCACACCATCCCGGCCGCCCATCCCGAGCGCGTCTTCGACGCGCTCGTCGATCCCGCCATCCTGCAGCGCTGCATTCCGGGGTGCGAGTCGCTGGTCGCAACGGGCCCTGACGTGTACGCGGCCATCGTCAAGATTGGCGTGGCGGGCCTGAAAGGGTCCTACACCGGTACGGCCGCGGTCACCGACCGGCACCGGCCGTTCGCGTTGAGGCTCGTCGTCGACGGAAAGGGCGGGCCCGGGTTCGTCCGGGGTGCGGCGTCGGTCGCGTTGACGGCTGAGCCCGGCGCGACGCGGATCGCCTGCGATACCGACATCCAGGTGGGCGGGTTAATCGCCGCCGTCGGGTCGCGCCTGATCGACGCGGCCGCCCGCAAGCTCGCGGGCGACTTCTTCGATCGGTTGTCGCAGGAGGTGACCCGATAGGCGCGCCGGACGCGCAAGCTCAGCGCGCGGCGCGGGCGAAGGCGTCGGCGGTCTCGTTGGCGTGATACGAGCTCCGCACCAGGGGCCCGGCGTCCACGTGCACGAAGCCCAGATCGAGCGCGATCTGCTTCAGCGCCCGGAATTCGTCCGGATGGTAATACCGCACCATCGGTGCATGGGCCGCCGACGGGCGCAGATACTGGCCAATCGTCAGGATGCGGCACCCGACCTCGCGCAGATCGGCGAGGGTCGCCGCCAGTTCGTCGTGCGCCTCGCCCAGTCCGACCATGATGCCGCTCTTGGTCGGAATGCCGGGCGCGTAACGCCGCGATCGATCGAGCAGCGCCAGCGTCCGGTCGTAGCGGCCGCCGGATCGCGCCATGCGGTACAGGCGCGGCACCGTCTCGGTATTGTGGTTGAGGACGTCGGGCGCGGCATCGAGCACGGCGTACAGCGCGGACTCATGACCCTGAAAATCGGGAATCAGCACTTCGATCCGGCAGCCGGGCAGACGCGCGCGGGTCTCGCGAATCGTCGCCGCGAAGATCGAAGCGCCGCCGTCCACGAGATCGTCGCGATCGACCGACGTGACCACCACGTAGTTGAGGCCGAGCTCCGCGATGGCGTTCGCGACGCGCGCCGGCTCGGCGCCGTCGACCGGGCCGGGGCGGCCGTGGGCGACCGCGCAGTACGCGCACGCCCGGGTGCACACGTCACCGAGAATCATGAACGTCGCGGTGCCGTGGTCCCAGCACTCACCGATGTTCGGGCACTGCGCCTCCTCGCAGACCGTGTGGAGATTCAGCGTGCGCATCACGCCCTTGAGCCGCTGATAGGTCGGCGAGCCCGGCGCGCGCACCTTGAGCCACGGCGGTTTCGGTTGACGGGGTTGCGCCGGTGTCAGCGCAATGATGCGGGACACGATCGCACTATTATATCGGGCGGGTGCGGCTCTTCCATCACGTCGACACGCGCGTCATGTGGGCCGACACCGACCCCGCCGGCATCGTCTGGTTCGGCGTGTTCTTCCGATACTTCGAGAACGCCGAAGAAGATCTCTTTCGACAGCTCGGCCGCGATCGGACGGTCCTGTTGCGGGAGCTGAATATTTTCATGCCGCGTACCTCGCTGCAGTCGCGGTTTCGATCGCCGGCCCGGCTCGGTGACGAGATTTCAATCGGTGTGGGCGTCGCCTCGGTGACGGACCGGCGCGTCGAGTACGCGTTCGACATCCGCGAGCGCGGCTCGGATCGCCTGATCTGTGAGACCTCCTACCGCGTTGCGTGCGTCGATGCCCGGAGCTTCGCGCCGCGCCCGTTCCCGCCCGAGATCGTGGCGTTGCTGTCACGCGCCATATGAGGGTCACGACGGCGGCATCGCTCGGTGTGCCCGAATTCTTCAATGCGACGACTTATTTCGTCGATCGCCACGTGGCGGAGGGGCGCGGCGGCGAGATCGCGATCGAATGCGGCGAGGCGCGGATTACCTACGGCGAGGTCCAGCAGCAGGTGAACCGGCTCGGCACGGCCCTCCGGCGCCTGGGCGTGCGCGGTGAGCAGCGCGTTCTGCTGCTGCTCCACGACGGCCCCGAATTCGTCTACGCCTTCTTCGGCGCGATCAAAATCGGCGCGGTTCCGGTGCCGCTGAACACCCTGTGGAAGGCGGCCGACTATGAGCACGTCATTCGCGATTCTCGCGCCGCCGCGCTGATCGTCAGCGACGCGCTGCTGCCGGCGATCGAAGCGATCCCGCTCGCCACCCGCCGGGCGCTCGGGCACATCATCGTCGTCGGCGACGGCTCGTCCCACGCCTACACCAGCTACCGCGCGTGGGTGCGCGACGGCGAGGACACGCTCGACGCCGAGGCGACGCACCGCGACGCGCCGGCGTTCTGGCTCTATTCGTCGGGGAGCACCGGCGCCCCGAAAGGCTGCATCCACCTCCAGCACGACATGATGGTCTGCGCGCAGTTGTTTGGCCAGGGCATCCTCGGCATCCGGCAGAACGACCGCACCTTCAGCGTCGCGAAGCTGTTTTTTGCCTACGGTCTCGGCAATGCGCTGTATTTTCCCTTCTCGGTCGGGGCCACGACCGTTCTGTGGCCGGGACCGCCGACGCCGTCGCACGTGTATGCCGTCATCGAGCGGCACCGACCGACGGTCTTCTACTCGGTCCCGACCGGGTACGGGATGATGCTCGCGCATTCCGGCGCGTTCGACCTGTCGAGCGTGCGCGTCGCCGTCTCGGCGGGGGAAGCGTTGCCGGAAGCGCTCCTCGAGCGGTTTCGGGCGCGCTTCGGCATCGACATCCTCGACGGGATCGGCTCGACGGAAGCGCTGCACATGTTCATTTCGAACCGGCCCGGCGCGATCCGGCCGGGATCGAGTGGCACGGTCGTCCCGGGCTACGACGCGCGAATCCTTGACGACGACGGGCTTAGGGTCGCGACGGGCGAGGTCGGCAACCTCTGGATCAGCGGCGACTCGGTGTGTGCCGGCTACTGGAATCAACACGAGAAAACCAAAGACACGATCGAAGGCCACTGGTTGCGGACGGGCGACAAGTACACGCTGGACGCCGATGGCTATTACTGGTACGCCGGCCGCGCCGACGACATGATGAAGGTCGGCGGGCAGTGGGTCAGTCCGATCGAGGTCGAGAACGCGATCATCGCGCACGCGGCCGTGCTCGAGTGCGGCGTCGTGGCGCACGAGGACCACGACGCGCTGGTCAAGCCAATCGCGTTCGTCGTACTCCGCGACGGCATCGAGGGCACTCCGGAACTGGCACGGGAGCTCCAGCAGTTCGTCCGCGGGCGGCTCGCGGAGTACAAGCGGCCGCGCTGGGTCGAATTCCTGCCCGGGTTGCCCAAGACCGCCACGGGAAAAATTCAGCGGTTCCGGTTGCGGGAGCTGGCGCAGTCAACGCCCACGCCGCTCGCCTGATTTCTACCGCGTGTGCGGCCGCTCGTCGAGCGGCGCCGGCGTGGCCACCGTCGTCGGGTCGCGCTTCA
>JBPYEE010000334.1:0-3138 GCA_051985095.1 Vicinamibacterales bacterium
TCACGGCGTTGTCCCGCCTGATTCGCGGCAGAATCATCATCGAGATCAAAGCGCGGGTCCGAGGCGATGCAGCTGTCAAAGGCAGCGCCAGTCAACGCGGTCGCAGTCGCAGCACACCGGTTGGCGCGACGGTGGCAACATGCTCGACTGGCGTCCAATGGAGCCCGCGGCAGCCAAATCGACGGGACTGCAAAGGCTGTTCAACAGGTTTGCAGGTGGCGGTCCGCCGATGCGGTTCGTCGACTTACGGTGTTCGTCGACACGCGCGTCGAAGCGTATTCGTTCGTTTCTGGGCTCAAAGTCGAGAGGCGGATGTGGACGGCACGCACAAGTCGTCGTCGTTCACGCAAGAGGATCAGGTGGAACATCTGCGCAATTGTCGCGGTCAGTCGCGTGTCTGATGTGCGGTGCGACGCAAGATAGAACGACCAATCCCGGGTGAAGCCGTCAAGCTTCCGTACACCGTTCGCAGCCGATCGAGGCCCTCCTCGGAGTCATAGACCTCTTTGACCCGAAGCCTCGCTGCGGCACCGAGCTGCGCTCTGTACGCGCGATCCGCAATGAGCTTATCGACGGCTGTGATCAAATCCGGCAGATCACCGATCTCGACAATCAGCCCAGCGGGACCGACGACTTCCTGAACCGATCCGCCGCGATAGGCCGCGATCGGTTTACCACACGCCATGGCTTCGAGCACACTCATTCCAAACGTCTCGTACTCACTGGTACTGACGAAGATATCCACGGCCTGCATGAATGGCTGAACGGGCTCGAGATGGCCGACCCAGCGGAAGCGGCCACCGGCTTGTCGCGCGCGCAGGCGCGGTATCACCTGCGCGGCGTAGGCCTCTTCGCCCACGACCTGACCACCGGCAAGAAGACCGATGACATTGGGATGCCGCTCGGTGAGATGACGGATTAGCGCAAGATAATCGTCGATCCGCTTGCGACTGCGCAACGCACACGCGCTTCCGATGACGATGTCGTTCGGGGCGATCCCCAGCTCCGCGCGGAACGTCGCTCCTCGTCTGGGAATCACGTCGAAGCGGTCTGTGTTAATGCCCAGGGGAATCACAAATTGCCGGTCCTCGGGGATGAGGCCGACAACGGCGTCGCGACAGTCCTGCTTCTGCTGTTCCGAGGTCCACACCACGGCATCAGGCCGTCTTCGCACTCCTCCAAACGCCCACTGGCAAAAATCTCGGTCAGGGGCAAAGTGAAGGTGACACACGAGCGGACGGGCTGTCAGGCTTCGAAGTGCGACGGCGAAGGGATACAGATCGTGCTCGTAACAATGAATGATTTCGAGGCCGTGCTGCTTCATCCACTTTCGGATTGCCACAGCCTGGGACACCGTTCGCAAGACGTGCTGTTTATCCGGCCAACACATCCCGCTCAGCAATGCCGGCACGCCCGCGTCCGTTAGCCATCGATTCAAGTCGCCGTCCTTTCGGAGTACGACGCCGCTCTGAATCGCGTGAGTTGGGCCGAACAGCAGCCAATCCTGCAGCGTGCGCGCAGAGGCACCGAGATTCGGATTCATGGTCAACCAAGCGGGACCAAACAAATCAGTTGGGCCCGAACGATTGGCACTCGCCCGGCGTTCACTGCGAAGAAGCGTGCTGGGTGTCGTGGCCGCTGACGTCATCGCACGTTACCGCCCGCACATCGAAAACGAAAAACTGATCGATGCTTATTGTCATCGCGTGCCGATGGAAATCGAGATCTTTTTTATGGACCACGCTTCGTCGGAGGGCCGTCGAGCACCTCCAACGCTCCCAATCCACTAGAGCGATCTTCGAATCCGTAACGGAATTGAGATCGGCTCCTTCCGGCTGAGCTGCAACGCAAAGCTCATCTGTGGTTCCGACAGCTCGACCGTTCGGTGCTGGATGCTGACGCTCTCTGGACGCGTTCCGAGCGTGCTTCGCATCTGTCGGTTCTGAGGTGCCGGAGTAGAAACGATCGCCGCCGATCGGGGTGAGCGCGTGTCGCGATCGGCACAAAGGCCGCGGGCGGTGCGCGACAGGTGCCTGACAACGCAACGAGGGAAGCCCGTTCACGTCGACGCCATGGGCCAGACAAACGTGTCGGCCGCTCAGTCGGTGTGCAACGCAGCCGCCGGGTCTACCTGTGTCGCAGTACGAGCCGGGATGTAGGAGGCGGCTAGCGCTGACACGACCGCTATCACGACCACCGCGACGAACGTCATCGGATCCCACGGCTTGACGCGATACAGCGTTGTCACCATGACGCGCGCGACCGCGAGCGCGGCCGGAAGACCCGCCAGCAACCCGACCGAGGCGACCCTTGCGCCTGTGAAGACAACCATCCGCAAGATCTCTGCTGGTGCGGCACCGATGGCCAGCCGAATCGCAAACTCTCGGGACCGCGAAGCGACGACGTGGGCGGTGAGCCCGAAGATCCCGATAGCCGCAAGAAAGAGGGCCGCCGCCGCAAACAGGCTGAACACAAGCATGAGGAACCGCTGTTGCCCAATCCCGTGGGAGATCAGGTCGTCCACCGTCTGCATTTGAAATAGTGGCGATTGACGGTCGAGGTCGCGAAAGACCGTGCGAACCGCCGCTGCGAGTGCCAGCGGCTCGCGATCGGCGCCGACCACGACATCCATCCCCCAATCCGGAAATAAACCGGTCGTCGCCTGCGCAAATGGGATGTACACGGTCGGTTCCGGCGCTGTCGTCAAGCGCGTTTGTCGGACGTCGCCGACGATCCCGACGATGGTGAGCCAATCCTTCCGTGGTGCGTTGTCAGGGCAGAGACAGATTCGCCGGCCGACCGCGTCGCGGGCATCCACGAACGGAGCCAGCGAGCGGCTGATGAGGGCGACACGCGGACTGGTAGCCGTATCCCAAGCGGCGAGGTCTCGCCCGCTGAGCAGTGGCACGCGCATGGTGCGGAGGTATCCGGGCGTTATGACGCGCGCCTTCGGTGCCAGCTTCTCGTTCGGCGAAGCAGGACGGCCGTCGATCGCCAGCTCGTCTGTCCACCAATTCCCGGTCAGCGGCAATCGGTTCACGGCTCCGGCAGAACGAACGCCGGGAAGCGCACGCAGTCGCGTTAGTGCACGCGCATAAAACTCGTTCATCCGATCACGTTCCGTGCGGTACCGCGCGA
>JBPYEE010000335.1:0-8532 GCA_051985095.1 Vicinamibacterales bacterium
TCACCTATCTTGTGAACATGCTCAGCAAACCTCCGGTCAAAGCCTTCATGAGCCCAGAGGTGGCGGGTTCGATCTGAGCGGGCCGCACATCAAGGTGCGCTTCTTCGGCGGCTGGGGATTCAATAAGAACATCATCGACGCGAGAGATTGGGTGCATCAGTCCTATGCGCAGGGCGTGCCGATGGGCGATTCGGCGCCGATCACATGCTGTTTGTGCTGGGCTTGCTGTTGATCGTAAAGGACCGCTGGATGCTGCTCAAGACCGTCAGCGCCTTCACCGCGGCGCACAGCATCACTCTCGCGATTGCAACCCTGGGATATGCGGAAGTGCCCGTCTTGCCGCTGAACGCTGCGATCGCCCTCAGCATTCTCTTTCTCGGCCCCGAGATCGTTCGCTCGTAGCGCGCCGAAACGAGCCTCACGATTCAGCATCCGTGGGCGGTCGCCTTTGCCTTTGGCCTGCTACACGGGTTTGGTTTCGCCAGCGCGCTGACCGGCGCGGGTTTGCCCCGACATGAGTTGCCCCTGGCGCTCATTAGTCTCAACGTGGGCGTCGAACTCGGACAACTCGGCTTCGTTGCGCTTGTTTTCGCAATGGAGCGCTCGTTCCGCATACTCGAAATCCGCTGGCCGCACTGGGCGCAGGCTCTTCCCGGCTACACGGTCGGCTCCCTCGGCGCGTTCTGGACAGTCGAACGAGTCGCCATCCTGTGGGGATCCTGATGGGACCGCGACTGCTGACTCGTCGCCGACTGCTGCCGGTCTGCATACTGGTCCTCTGTTGCGTGCAAATCACACAGGCACACGTGCAGCACGGGGAGGCCGCGAGTTTCAGGACCGGGTTTCAGCACCCGATCTCCGGATTGGATCACGTGGTCGCGATGATTGCGGTCGGTCTGTGGGGGGCACAACTCGGAGCGCCAGCGGTCTGGCTCCTGCCAGTTGCGTTTCCCATGGTGATGGCGATGGGCGGCATGCTCGGTCTGATGGGCCTGCCGCTGCCGGGAGCTGAAATTGGGATTGCGGCCTCGGCGATTCTTTTGGGCCTCGCTGTGATGTCGGAATCGCGACCTCCCCTCGTGATCGCGGCCCTGGTCGTGACGTTTTTCGCTGTTTTTCACGGGCACGCCCATGGGGCGGAGTTACCGCCAGGACGGTCTCCTCTACAGCATGGGATTCGTGATCGCAACTGGGAGCCTGCACGGCGTCGGGATCTCCATCGGTGTGGTCCATCGCTGGCAGTGGGGGCAGCGATTGCTGCGGATGGCCGGTGGAGTGGTTGCGTTGGCTGGAGCCTTCTTCATGTGGAAAGCGGTGTAGTCGACATGCCGCGACAAATCACGTGCCTGGGCACCACGGCGCTTGCGATTCTGATTCTCGTTGCGATCTGTCCCGTGCGCCTGGAGGCCCACCTCAACTCAACCGGCCTAGGCCCGGTGTACGACGGCGCATTGCATCTGCTTTTAGCCCCAGAGGATCTCGTTCCCTCGGTCGCTGTCGCGCTTCTGGCGGGGTTGCGCGGCCCTCGGCACGGACGGGTCGCGCTGTTTGCTCTGCCGACGGCGTGGTTCACCGGCGGACTGGCCGGCATGGCAGCGGAACCCGCAAGCAGCACCCCGGCAGCGGTTGCATCCTTCGTGTTGCTTGGAACGTTGATCGCAGCCGACCTGCCGGTGCCGTTGGGCGTGCTGACGGCATTGGTGATTGTGCTCGGGCTTGTTAACGGATACTTGAACGGCGCAGGGATAGGGCCGCTCAGCGTGGGTGTGCAGGTCCTGCTGGGTCTTGCAGGCGTACTCTTCGTTCTGGTCTCGCTGGTTGGCGCGTTCGTGGTGCGCATGCGGGAGCTCTGGGCGCGGACTGTTGTTCGTGTCTTGGGAAGCTGGATCGTCGCAACGGGCCTGCTTATGTTGGCCTGGGCCGTGCACAGCGCTCGGGCAACGTAGGTTCCAATCGCTATGCGCCGGCGCCTTTCAGCCGTACCAAACCACGGGGTTCATGCCACGATCGGAATAACGTTGCCACTTCATTCCCGTCTCCAACATCGTTCTGCGTCACTGAGCGGGCATAACCGCGTAGTTACTATCGCGTCTTACCGCGCATCGTCAAACGTAGGCACGTCGCGCAGATCGATCACGTCAAACGGGCGGGGCCGGCGTCGACGTACAACTGCTCGAGGATGGCAAGCTTATCGAAACGGTGTTTGACGCGAAGCCGCAGAGTACGTCGCCACCGCGTTCAAGCAGGATTACCTGCGCCAGGGATGGTCGGACGTCCGCAGAGCACCGCCTGATGCGGCCTGGCGCCGTGTCCGTCACGACCAAGATCGCCCCGACTACGGTACCTTCTGCTCGCGCATATCGCCAATCTCGTCGAGTCGTCGCTGCAGTGACATCTGGTCCAGGTGGTCGATCCGAAGGCTCGCAAAAATCTTGATGCGTGCGTCGAGTTCTCGGTACGCCACACGAAAAGCTCTGGCTTTGGCGTCATCGCTCCCTTGGACTGCGGCAGGATCGCCAATGCCCCAGTGCGCCGTCATCGGTTGACCAGGCCAGACCGGGCACACTTCTTGGGCAGCGTTATCGCAGACCGTGAACACGAAATCGAGCCGCGGCGCGCCGGGTTCCGCGAACTCGTCCCAACTTTTGCTCCGCAGACCTGTCGCCGGGAGATGCGTCCGCTGCAACATGTCCAGCGCCAAGGGGTGGACCTGCCCTTTCGGATGACTGCCTGCGCTGAATGCGCGAAAACGCCCTTTGCCCCAATGGTTGAGGAGCGCCTCCGCCATGATGCTGCGCGCAGAATTGCCCGTGCAGAGGAACAGCACGTTGTACGGATGGTGAAGTTGCGTCACGTTCCGCTCCTTGAGCAAGGTACACATTCACATCAAATCAGCGGCTCGGGTCGGTGCGAGACGACGACCGAAGCGGCCCGTTCAGGAAGAGCCGGCACGAGCCACCGAAAGAGCGCCGTTGCCGTTATTGCGCCGAGCGCCTGCGCGACCGGGCGCATCGACCGGCCGAATCCCGGTGAACGTATTCGTAACCGTTCTCGCCAACGTCGCCACCGGATTCGCAAACGACGTGGACGACGTAAACCAGTAGGCCGCCGTAATATACGCACCAACTGCAAAGGGCACGACCGTCGACCGTCGCCGCGAGCAGCTCCAAATCACCCACTCGTTCTCTTAATCTGCGGGTTGGGGTTCGATTCCCCCCGGCTCACGATTGATGCGAAAGCACTTCTGGCACTCGACAAAATCTCAGAGCCTTCCCTGGTTGCCGTTTTGGTTGCCGATCCGATCGGTGATCGCCCCGTGTCCAGCCGAGGGCGCGTTGACCCGTTGTTCCGAGGTACATAGCCGCGTGTGTGCGCCATAGGTACCATCGCGTTGAGCAGCGCGTCGGGTCCGCCCATAGGATTTCCCGGCCCTTGCATCCAACGCCCTCGAGTCGTTTTGAGTCAGAACCGCATGAGCGGCCTCCCGACCGATAAACCAGGCCATGGCACACCGGCCACCATCGCGAGTACGGCTATCCCGAAACAGATGAACGGCCCGTTGCGTCGTCCGACCGAACCGCTGTCGCCGTTCTCGAGCACACGGCCGGCACGCACGGCAACGACCGCGAGCAGCATCAGTGCGATATGGGTAATTGCCCAGAAGCGCAGGCTAGGATCTCGCATGGCGATCGCGGGGTTGCTGAGCGCTTCACGGGTGAACGGGCTCAGTCCAAAGTAGAGGAGCAAGCCGAACAGAACCTGCAGGTCGAGCGCCAACATCAACCACCAGCCCCACCGTAGGCTTCTGGGACCCGCGGCTGTGTCGGCGCGATGCCGAAACGCGTTGAGCGTGGCAGCGGCGCCGACGAGCAGCGCCGCCCACCGTAACCAAGAATGAATGATTAGAACGACTTGATACACACCGCTCCTGTTCGGCTATTCGTTAACGAGCGACACATTGCCGTTTTACGAGCTCAGGTCATCGACCAGCGCCACCACCTCAGAACCGTAGCGGCGACGATCCTCACGCATCGCCATGCGAAGATGAATGCCCCTACCAGCATGATCAGGATCGATGCGATCAAGGCGTCAATTGCGACAGCCCATCGCCTGATCGCCGAGACCAACGGTGCACATCCGAACGCACCGGCGGTGAGCAACAGCCACACTTCAAGGTCAATCGTCGAACTGGCATGTGATGGTACAGGGGTCAGACCGACCAGCGCTTTCAGGAATAGCAGTGCGTCGCTGACCGTTTGGCTGCGCAAGAGCACCCAGCCGACGATGACGAGCGTAATGACGTACAGGTGACGTAGCGGACCTGGTAAGCGTTTGACGACGTTTTCAACGCCGCGGCGCTCTACGGTTAACAGCACGGCGTGATAAGCACCCCACACGACGAATGACCACCCGAAACCGTACCAGATGCCGCACAACAGCGCCGCGAGCGCCTCTCGACTGGCCCCGAGGCCGGCGGCCGGCCGCTCACGAAGCGAACCGTCAACGTAATCGTCGAACCACGTAGAGAGCCCGACGTGCCAACGCTCCCAGAACTCCCGAACGGTTTCTGCGATGTACGGCCAGTAGAAATTCTCCGGAAGGCGCACGCCCAGCGTCCGCGCCACGCCGATCCCCATGTCTGAGTAGCCGGAAAAGCGGTAATACATCTGAATCGTGAAGCTGGCCAGCCCGACCCACGCTTGGAACGGGCTCAACCCGTGCCCGGCGAGCGCGAACGCGCCGTCAGCCAGCGGACCAACAAGGGCCGCGACAATAAACACCTTCCACATCCCGATCAGAAGGCGTCTGATTCCGTAGGAGTAGTCACTGAGGCTCGGCTCTCGTCGCCCAACCTGTGGTGCGGTCGTCGCGTAGGAGACGGGCCCTGCAACGATCTGGGGCATCAAGAACAGGTATGTTGCAAGGCGCCACGGGCTGCGCTCGGCCCCAATTCGGTGGCGGTACACGTCGACTACGTACGAGATTCCGTGGAACGCAAAATACGACACACCAAAAGGGACGAGCGTCGCGGTGGTTGCCTGAAGTGGTCCATGAACGATGTGGCGGCGGGACATCGCCACGACAACGGCGACCTGCACCGCCACCGCGGCACACAGCCTTGTTCTCACGGGTCGATTTTCGGATTGCGAATGACGTGGCTGATCGATCGCTTGTTCGATGGAGAGGGCGATCCATCGCATAAAAAGGAGCGAGGCACAGAGCGTTGTGACGTATACCCAGCCGCCTGTGACAAACGCCAACGCGACGCCAGCTGTCGACAGCCATGGACTCGTATCGAAGGGGACACGTCGTCCGTAGCGGACGAACAGGGATGCGAACAGCAAGACCAGCGCGAAACAAATCGGACTGAGAACAGAAAGCCAGAACGGCTCGGTGAAGAGCAAGTCTCAGAATGCTATCGCACTCATCGTCCGCGGTGTGCAGAAATGTCGGTCGGACAGAAATCGGGCGCGCCGTTTTGGCCGATTAATCCCAGAAACAGGCCTTGAAATCTTCCGCGAGACCGCGGTTCGGATCCAAACAGGATCCGAATCAACTACGATCGTCCAGAAATGATTGATGCAGGAAGATGGTTCGCGATCCGACGCGGCCTGACGTGCGACACGGGTCAACGCAGCCGCGCTACTTCCCTCTCTCAGCGGCCGTTGATCGGGCGCACTGATTGCCGCGCCTCACCAATCAGTTCTGTTTCCTCGACTGTCGGAGTCCATCCGTCACGCTCGAAATCGTGGCGCAACTCGCCTGCCAGCCTCAGTGCGGCGTCCTTCACGATGAACCGTTGTCCGAACCTGAGGAAACCATTGTCATGGAGATGCACCGCCCAGCCGTTGCTCTCGCGGTGAAAGTACAAACCGCAATCGGTCCGGCGACCGCTCTTCCAGAGTGTCCAGGCGTGCTCAAAGGCCAACTGGAGCCGGGGGGGCGATGACGTTGTTTGGGTTTGAACGTAAGACGGCTGATCGTGGCTCATGGCGGCGGGAGTCTACCGCAGCCGTGGACCGTATGTATCGGTCGTCACGACTTCATCCGGATCGAGCGGACGATAACACACGAATCCGTACGGTCGGCTGTCGCGCGCAATCTCAGAGCCCGCTCACGTCTGCTTCTGAAGCGATCGCTCGCGCGGGGCGCTCGCGCGCGTCGACACTGAGCGCAAACAGGCCCAATCGCGCAGCTAAGCGTGCCGTCTTGAGCACATCGGCCCGCACGTGCGACACCACATCCGCCCAGCGCCCCTCACGTACAGCCGCGATATCCGCCCCGGTCAAGGCGTCCTCCACATCGATCCCGAACCGCCGGCAGAAGGCCGACAACGACCGCGGCATGACCGCGCCGCACCGCGCATTATCGAACATGAGCACATCCCTCAGATCAATCACGTCGCCCTTGCCGTACCGCGCGAGGCTGATCAAAGGATGCGGCACCTCGAGGTAGCGGCTCCGCTGAATCAACGTCGGGACGTCAAACGTACGCGCACAGAAGCCGAACAGCCGGCCGCGCGCTGCGGCTTTCCAGAAACTCGTGAGAGCTGACAACTCGCGACTCTCGACTGCACGTCCTCTCGACGAAGCACTGTCATGTGTGCTCTGCCGCGGGTCACTGCGGTACCCACCGGATATCGAGGGTGACTCGTCGTCGAAGCGCCCTCGGTCATCCGTCTCCTTGGTGGGTCGTCCGCTCACGACCGCGCCGGGACGAGAACCACCTGCGCTGGAAACTTATTGATCAACCTTGGGTCGCTGCTATGAAGTGCGTGCACGCACGGGTCCGAGTGAGCCCGAAACCTGACACAACGACCAGGATCTGGTCCGGCTTTACCGGTCTGCGGCCCCAACGGCCGGTTGATCACAGACGTCGTCTCAGGAACCGCTCAACGGCGGCAATGTGAATATTCGTTGCCGAATGATGTCTCCGCGCCACGGCGGACGCGACGCTATGCCGCGCAATCGCGGCCGGCCCTCGGAGGAGCCGGCCAATTCACCAGTCGACCCGTCGAACTTCACCGTCTATCGGCTGCCGTCTCCGTAATGCCCTTGAGCCGCCGAATATCGTCAGGAGTGAGCTGTGGCCGATCAATCGTCAGCGTCAACTTCTTCAGCGTTCCCGTGAACCGGAACGGCACTTGGTAGTCGTCGGACACAGGCGTTCCGGTGTCCGCACCGATGTCGAAGTTTTCATCCCATTGCCAGATCACCGGTATCGTGTGCTCGAGGGTCTGACGGGCTACCTCGCGGCCGTCGACCTTCAGCACGCCGGTGCCACCTTGGCCGATGCCGCTCATGTTGTTGAAGGCCAGTGTGCCCGCGCCAAGGCCGCTATATGTGAAGTCGAACTCGAGCGTGTGCTCACCGGCCGACAGCTCGGGTCCGTCCCACCGAATGTGCTTCAGGCCGACGAAGTTGTAGAGGAACACCGGCCTGCCTTTGAGCACGTAGAAGCCGTACCCGGCGAAGCGGCCACCCTGGGTCGCGATCATGCCTTCCGCGCCACGCTGCGGGATCTCGACGTCGGCTTTGAACTTGAACGACGAGTTGAGAATGCTTGGCGCGTCGCCGTTCGGCGTCCCGGTGATCTCACCGGACCAGGTGAACTCTGTCCGGCCCGCCGCGAGGCTCGGTCGTGGCGCGACGGCTCGGGACGCAAATGTGGCGTCGAGCGGTAATACCTGATATTTCTTCGCCTCGACCCAGAACAAGGCCTCCAGCTCCTTCAGCTTGTCCGGGTATCTGGCCGCAACGTTGTCACACTGCGTCCAGTCCTTCGAGACGTCATAGAGTTCGTACGGGTAGTTGGCCGGATCCGTCGGCACCGCGCCCGCCGTGTCCCAGGGGAGTCGCATGACCTTCGTGCTGGCGATCCAGCCGTCGTGGTAGATCGCGTGATCGCCCAGCATTTCGAAGTACTGCGTGCGATGGGGGGATGGTGCGTTCGCGTTCTTGGCATCGAATGTGTACATCATGCTCACGCCTTCGATCGGCTTCTGTTCGATACCGTCGACGACCACCGGCGCGCGGATGCCCGTCGCTTCAAGAATCGTCGGCATGATGTCGATCACATGGTGGAACTGGTTGCGGATGCCGCCTTTGTCCGTGATCACCCGGGGCCACGAAATGGCCATCCCCTGTCGGACTCCGCCGAAATGGGACACCACCTGTTTGGTCCACGAAAACGGCGTGTCGAAGGCCCACGTCCATGCGACCGCCATATGCGGATAGGTCTCGTCCGATCCCCAGACGTTGTAAAAGTGCGTGAGCTGTTCTTCGACCGATGTGGGAATGCCCTGCATCGAGGCGATCTCGTTCGGCGTGCCGATCAGCGACCCTTCGGCGCTGTTCCCATTGTCGCCCGCGATGTAGATGATCAGCGTGTTCCGCAGCTGGCCCATGTCTTCGACTTGCTGAATCACACGCCCGATCTCATGGTCCGTGTAGGCCATGTAGGCGGCGAACACCTCCGCCTGGTGAATGAACAGCTTCTTCTCGTTGGGCGTCAGTTGATCCCATCGCTTCA
>JBPYEE010000336.1:0-10277 GCA_051985095.1 Vicinamibacterales bacterium
CGGGACAGCCACTGCCGGTCGTACCGGACGTCGGCGACTCCCGAGGTGTCGCGCAGCCTCAGGGCCAGGCGATCGACGCCCGCGACGATCACCGGGCCGGAGCGCAGGCGGACCTCGTACGACGCCGGCAGGGGGTTCTCGCCGAGCGTGTTCATCGTCGACGTCAGGTCCGCGAAGGTCTGCTTGAACCGGGCGAGGGCGTCGGTTTTCGACACGTACTCGCGCGAGGCGATGAGATCGCCCGGCTCGAGCTCATGCTCGATCGTCCGTTGCTCGCCCGGCGTCACCTCGTCCTTGAGGTACACCGACATCTCGGCGACACTGCTCCACTGAGCGGCGAGCCGCTCCAGGTTCGCCGTCACCAGCAGGAAGGCACTGAGCACGAAGAGCGCGAGCGCTATTGTCGCCGTCGACAGCGCCCCCGCCTGCCGGCCGCGGCGAAGGCTCCAGACCGCTTCTTCGATGGCGTATGTGAGCGCGCGCATCAGCCGAGCTCGGCGACGCGGCCATGTTCGAGCGTAACGGCGCGTCGGCCGACGCGCCGAATCAGCTCGCGATCGTGCGTCGCCACGACGACGGTGGTGCCGCGCGCGTTGATCTCGCGAAACAGGTTCATGATTTCGAGCGACAGGTCGGGATCGAGATTCCCCGTCGGCTCGTCGGCCAGAATCAGCTGGGGATCGTTGACGAGGGCGCGGGCAATGGCCACACGCTGCTGCTCGCCGCCGGAGAGCTCGTCGGGAAACGCGTTCATGCGGTGCTGCAGACCGACCCACTTGAGCACCTGAAACGTCTTGCGTTGCCGCGTCGCCAGCGGCAAGCCCAGGACACGCATCACGAAGGCGACGTTCTCGAACACGGTGAAGCGCGGAATCAGCCGGAAATCCTGAAAGACGACGCCAACGCTCCGTCGATACGTTTGCACCTGCGCCGCGCGCAGCGTGTTGAGGTCGCGGCCGAGCACTCTCAGCTCGCCCGCAGTCGGCGTTTCTTCGCGGAGAAGCAGGCGGAGAAAGGTTGATTTACCGGCGCCGCTCGGCCCGGTCAGGAAAATGAACGCGCCTTTGTCGATCGTCAGGGAGAGGTCTCGCAGCGCATACACACCGCGGTTGTAGAGCTTCGATAGGTGATAGGTTTCTATCACTCTGCCTGTGCACCGACGGCTGGCAACGAAATTGTCGTAAGGAGTAACTGGATTATAGCACAGTCAGCGGAAGCAGCCCTTCAAGCGCTGAGCGCTTTCTTGAGCAGCTCATTGATCCGTTTCGGATTCGCGCGGCCGCCTGCGGCCTTCATCGCCTGCCCGACGAGATACCCGAACGCCGCCGTCTTCCCGGCGCGATATTGCGCGACGGCGTCGGCGTGGGCCGACAACACGTCGGCGATCAACTGCGCGACGTAGGCCTCGTCAGAGATCTGGGCGAGCCCTTCGGCCGCGACGATTGCCTCGGCGCTCTCGCCGGTGGCGACCATCTTCGCGAGGACGCCCTTGGCAACCGAGCTGCTGATCGTGCCGTTCTCGACCAGGCCGACGAGGCCCGCCAGGCTCGGTGGCGGAAGCGGCACCAGGCCCGCCTGCATAATCCAGTTGCTCGCGGCCCTGGGGGGTGCGCCGGCCGCGACCGTCGCTTCGAAGTAATCGGCAGTCGCGCGCGACTCGGTCAGCTGCGACGCGTGGTACTCCGGCAGGGCGTACTGCTCGACGAGGCGTTGCCGTCGAGCCTCGGGCAGTTCGGGCAGCGCGTTGCGGATCGCCTCGACCCGGTGTCGATCGACCACGAGGGGCGGCAAATCGGGTTCGGGGAAGTACCGGTAGTCGTGCGCCTCCTCTTTGCTGCGCATCGACAGCGTCCTGGCCTGCGCGTTGTCCCACAACCGCGTTTCCTGCACGACGCGGCCACCGCTGGCGACGAGATCGATTTGCCGGGCGATTTCGTACGCGAGGGCCTTCTCGAGGAACCGAAAGGAGTTCAGGTTCTTGACTTCCGTCTTCGTCCCGAGCGCGGTCGTTCCCGCCGGCCGCACCGACACGTTCGCATCGCAGCGCAGGCTGCCCTCTTCCATGTTTCCGTCGTTGACGTCGATCCAGACGAGGATATCGCGCAGGCGGCTGAAGAATTCCGCGGCGGCCGCGGCAGACCGCAGATCGGGCTGCGTGACGATCTCGATGAGCGGCACGCCACTCCGGTTGTAGTCGACGTAGCTGTTCCGATCGGAGTCGAAGAACCCTTCGTGCAGCGACTTGCCGGCATCCTCCTCCAGATGGACGCGGATGATCCCGACGCCCTGCAGGCTGCCGGCGGTTGCGAGCGGCTGCTCGTATTGCGAGATCTGGTACCCCTTGGGCAAGTCGGGATAGAAGTAGTTCTTGCGCGCAAAGAGCGAGCGTTCGTGGATCGTGCAGCCCAGCGCCGCCGCAGCGCGAATCGCGTAGTCGACGGCACGCGAGTTGAGGACGGGGAGCGCGCCGGGCAATCCCAGACACACGGGACAGATGTGTGTGTTGGGCGGCGCGCCGAACGCGGCGCTGCAGCCGCAGAAGATCTTCGATTCGGTCAGCAACTGCGCGTGTATCTCGAGCCCGATGACCGGTTCGAATCGCGGCATCGAATCATCAGGCGCGCCTGCGCGGTGGAGTGTCGACGATCTCGGCTCCACTCAGACCCGTGGGCCTGCCGCGCGAACGGCGTCGGTGACAGCCGCTTCAAACGTCCGGAAGTTCTCCGCAAACATCCGCGCGAGCTTCGCCGCCTGCGCGTCGTAATCGGCGGCGCTCGCCCAGGTCGCGCGCGGCACGAGCACTTCCGGGGGAACGTCCGGGCAGGAAGTCGGCACGTCCAGGTTGAAAACCGGATGCCTCGTGTATCCGACGGCGTCAAGCGCACCCGACAGGACGGCGCGAATGATCGCCCGGGTGTAGCCAATCTGGATCCGCTTCCCAACCCCGTAGGGTCCGCCGGTCCACCCCGTGTTGACGAGCCACACCCGCGATCCGTGGCGCGCGATCCGTTCGCCGAGCATCGCGGCGTAGCGGCTCGGCGGCAGCGGCAGGAAGGGCGCGCCGAAGCAGGTGCTGAAGGTCGCTTTCGGTTCGTTGACTCCGGTCTCGGTGCCGGCGACCTTTGCCGTGTAGCCTGACAGGAAGTGATACATGCCGCCTTCCGGCGTCAGGCGCGCGATCGGCGGCAGCACACCGAAGGCGTCGGCGGTCAGCATGACCACGTTCGCGGGATGGCCGCCCTGGCCGGACAACACGGCATTGGCGATGAACGAGATGGGATAGGCGGCCCGCGTGTTCTCGGTGTAGCGATTGTCGTCGAGGTCGAGCGCGCGGGTTTCGGGATCGACGACCACATTCTCGAGGACCGTGCCGAAGCGCCGCGTCGTCAGGTAAATCTGCGGCTCGGCGTCGGCCGACAGCTTGATCGTCTTCGCGTAGCAGCCGCCCTCGAAATTGAACACGCCGCGGTCGCTCCATCCATGCTCGTCGTCGCCGATCAGCATCCGCTCCGGGTCACTCGACAGCGTCGTCTTGCCGGTGCCGGACAGCCCGAAAAACAGCGCGACATCGCCGCCCGCGCCGATGTTCGCCGAACAGTGCATCGACATGACATTCTGCAGCGGCAGCAGATAGTTCAGGACGGTGAAAATCGATTTTTTCATCTCGCCGGCGTAGCTCGTGCCACCAATCAGGACGAGTCTGTGGGCGAAATTCAACGCGATGACCACTTCCGAGTTGGTGCCGTGGCGTTTCGGGTCCGCCCTGAAGCTCGGCGCGTCGATGATGGTGAACTGCGGCGTGTGCTCGTGACCGGGGGCGGGATGGACGATGAACAGATTGCGCGCAAAGAGATTGTGCCAGGCGAGCTCGTTGACGACGCGGATGGCCAGCCGGTATTTCGGATCGGCGCCCGCGAAGCAATCCTGAACAAACAACTCCTTGCCGCGAATCGAGCTGAGCAGATCCGCGTGCAAGGTCTCGAACTGCACCGGCGACATCGGGCGGTTGACCGTGCCCCAGGCGATGTGGGCTTCGCTCGATGTCTCACGAACGACAAACTTATCGTTCGGCGATCGGCCGGTGTGCTGCCCGGTCCGGCACGCCAGGGGACCGTCCTCGGCGATCAGCCCTTCCTGCCGCCGAACCGCCTCTTCGTAGAGCGCGCCGGCGGTCAGGTTCCAGTGCACACGGCCCGCCTGAATGCCGTCGGGGTCGAGGTCTAACGTGTGGAGATCCAGGGACATATGAGGGGGTCCCGCATCGTACGTCCGAGCAATCGGTTCAGTCAACGCATTCATCGGCCCGGAAGGGTCCGGGGGCCGGCTTCTACGGTAAACTGTAAACACTGGAACCCAGTGGACGTAATGCTCCTATGAGTAGTGATGTCCGGACCGCGACCCTCGAACCCGCCGTGGCCGGCGGCGCGTCTGTTGCGCCAGTGCCGCCCGAGCGTCCGGCGCCAGCCCCGGTCCTCTCCCAGGACTCGCGGCTGGCAATCGCGATCCGCTTGTTGGTCAGTCAAGGGCATGACGAGGAAGCCCGGGAGCGATTTGGCGAGCTGGTCGCGATGCACCAGCGCCGCGCGTCGCGGATTGCGTATCAGTGCTTGCGCGACGCCTCCGAAGCAGACGAGGCGGTCCAGGACGCGTTCGTCAAGGTGTTCATGCACATCAGTTCGTATCGCGAGGCGTGGCCATTCGAGGTCTGGTTCACGCGCATTCTCATCAACGGCTGCCTGGATCGTCGCAAAGCGCTTTCGCGGCGCGATCGCTGGATCGTCAAGAGCGAGCTTTCGCCCGCCGACGAGGCGCGGTTGTCCTCCGGGGCGCCACCGTCCGATCCGGAGCGCCGGCTCCTGTCGCGTGAACGCCGGGAGCAGATTGCGGCGGCCATCGATCGCCTCGACGGCCGACAACGAACGGTCTTTATCCTGTGTCACTATGGCGATTACACACCGCGGGAGGTCAGCGCGATGACTGGCCTCAATGAGTCCACGGTGCGCGTGCACTTGTTCCGCGCCGCGCGGAAGCTGCGAGGTCTGCTGGGAGCGAAGCGATGAGGAAACCGGCTCGCCACATCAAAGACGACCGTCTTCTGGAGTGCTATTACGCGGAGCGCCTCGGGGAACCGATCGACCCGCGCGTCGCCGATCACGTCGCCGATTGCCGCGTCTGCGGCGACCGCTATGCCGAGGTCGCGCGCGCGCTCGGAACGATTGGCGCCGAGGGAACCGCCGAGACCGACGCGATCTTCACCGCCGATCGCCTTCAGGCCCAGTGGCAGCACATTCTTCGCCGTCTCGACCGCGCCCGACGCCCGGCGCGCGTCCTGACCTTCCCCGCCCGCATGGCGGCGCGCGGGTCGGCTTCGCCGCGTATGGCGTCACGGTGGGTCGCGGCCGCCGCGGCGGCCGGCCTGTTTGTCGGGGTCGCCCTCGGCGCGTCGTATCAGTGGGAGAGCCGTGCGCGCAGCGATCGGGGGCGCTTCGCCGCGGCGACGCGGCTGACGCCCGTGGCGACGCGCGGGACGCAGCCGGGCACTGTCGCCGCCGACGATGCGTTCCTCACCGAACTCGACGCGGCGCTGGCGCGTCCTCGGACACGTGCGCTGATTGCCTACGACGCACTGACGCCCCACGTGCGCGGCGTCAGCGACCAACAGTAGGATTGCCCTCGCTGATCTTTCGGAAAGGACTCGACCTGAAACATGCCGTCGCCGGCATGTTGGCCGACAACTATCACAGCGAACTCGTCGAGCGCGTCAAGTCGGAAGACTTCACCTACCGCGCCGGTCGCCTGACCGTCCATCTCGCACGTGAGTTCGGCTTCTGTTATGGCGTCGACCGGGCGGTGGATTACGCCTACCAGACCCGCGAGCGCTTTCCCGACCGGCCGGTCTTCCTGACCGGCGAGATCATCCACAACCCGCACGTGAACGACAAGCTCCGATCGATGGGCGTTCGCTTCCTGAATGACGACCCGGGCGCCATCGAACGGCTCGGGCCGAATGACGTCGTCATCCTGCCGGCGTTCGGTGTCACGGTCACGATGCTGCAGCAGCTCGATCGGCGTGGCTGCACCCTCATTGACACGACGTGCGGTTCGGTGTTGAACGTCTGGAAGAACGTCCGCCGGTACGCGGAATCCGGATTCACCTCCCTCATCCACGGCAAGGTGTGGCATGAGGAGACGCAGGCCACCGCGTCGCAGGCGGTCGCCTACGGCGGCAAATATCTGGTTGTGTTCGATCGGTCCGAGACGCAACTGGTCTGCGACTACGTCGGCGGCCGCGGCGATTCGACGGCTTTTCAGGCGCGGTTCCGGAACGCGGTCTCCGAGCGGTTCGATCCGGAAGCGGATCTGCGGCGGATCGGCCTCGCCAATCAGACGACGATGCTGATGTCGGAATCGCTGGAGCTCGGCGAGATGATCCGCACGGCGATGGTGGATCGGTACGGCGACGCCGAGTTGCCGAGCCACTACCAGGCGTTCGACACGATCTGCAGCGCGACGCAGGATCGGCAGGATGCGGTGACCGCGCTCCTGCGTGACCGGCGCATCGATCTGATGATCGTGATCGGCGGCTACAACAGCAGCAACACCGCGAACCTGGCGCGGATCTGCGTCGCATCCCGGCCGACGTTTCATATTGCGGATCCCGACTGCCTCGTGTCGTCAACCGACATCCGCCATCGGCCCGTCGGCAGCAAAACCGAGGTGATGACGCGCGACTGGCTGCCCGCCGACGGCCCGCTCGTCATCGGCCTGACTTCCGGCGCCTCGACGCCCGACAACCTCGTCGGCGCCGCGATTGCGCGGCTGACCGAACTCTGCGCGTGATCGGCGAGGTCCCCGCGCGCGAGCGGGACCACCGCGAGGACGACGCACCCCCGAGCCGCGTGGCTCGACGCAATCGGGCAGCACCCGCAGCGGCTCGCCGGGCGAAGCCGCGGTGATACCATCGACGTCCATCGTGCGCCTCCAGCGAGGATCCGGGTGGAACTCGTTTACAGCCTTCCTCGCTCCCGCAAGCCTGCCCTGGTACCTCGTCGCACTCGCGCTCGTGGCGCTTCGCTGCCTCCCGTCGCTGCGATTCGAGCAATTTGACTTCGACTCCGACCAGGCAATCGTCGGCTTGATGGCGAAGCATCTGGTCGATCGGCGGGCGTTTCCCCTTTTCTTTTACGGCCAGCATTACATGCTCGGCGTCCAGGCGTGGGCCGCGGCGCCGTTTGTCGCCGTCGGCGGGCTGACGGTCACGATGCTGCGCCTGCCACTCCTGCTGATCAACATGACCGTCGTCGTCTGGCTGATGGGCCGGTTGATCGCGCGCGGAGTGGGCGCGCCGTTTGCCTTTGCGGCCACCTTGCCGTTGATTGCGCCCGGTCCGTTCGCCTCGACGCTCCTGATGGAGACGCTCGGGGCCAGCGTCGAGCCGTTTCTCTACGTCCTGTTGCTCTGGCACCTGCGTCATCGGCCCGTCGCGTTCGGCGCCCTGTTTTGCCTCGCCTACCTCCACCGCGAATTCGTGCTGTTCGTCCTGCCGGCGCTCGCCGTCGTCTGGCTGACTCGGCCGCAGCTGAATCGCGGCACTGTTGGATATGCCGCGCGTGCGGGCGCCGCAGCGGCGGCCGTCTGGACGGTGGTGGCAGTCGCGGCGCGCCACGTGAACACGCTCGGTCCGCCTGGCGGGCAGGTATCACCCGGATCGCTTGTCGCGCAGAGCCAGATGGTGGTGATGCGGTTGGCATGGGATCCGCGCGCGTATGTCGGCCGACTCGGCGCTCTGGTCGGCGGCACGCTTCCGGATCTCTTCGCGCTGCGGCCGGTCCAGGCATCCCTGCTCGGCATGCGCAGCAGCACGGTCGTCGGCTCGAACCTCGGGGCCCTGGCCTTCACCAGCGCGCTGGCACTCGCCCTTGTCGCGCTGGTGTGGCGCCGCCGGGCCGCGCCGCTGCGGACGGATTACTTTTACCTGTATCTCGGGTGTATCGGCGTGCAGGCACTCCTTGCCTACGGCCTCAACGGCGGCATCAGCCCCGACATGCCCGGCGTGACGCGATATGTCCTGTTCGCGCTGCTGATCCCCATTGCCATCCTCGGCGCGTGCGTGGAGCGACCACGCCGAGTGCTGGCGGCTGCGGCCTGCGGGGCCGTCGCCGTCTGGGCCGCGCTGAACGTTGGCGACAGCGCCCGGCTGCTCATCGAATACGCACGGACGCCGCCGCCGAACGAGCATCGGATGCTGGCTGATTACCTGACGACCCATCGAATTCGCTACGGCCGCGCGGACTATTGGGATGCGTACCTCGTCGACTTCCTCTCCGGTGAACGCGTGATTCTCGCGCCCACGGCGGTCATGCGGATCAGCTCGTACGACGCGCGTGTCAACCGCGCCGGCGGGGGCGCGGTGACCGTCGTGCGAGCGCCGTGCACGGCCGGCGCACACGTCGCGTCCTGGTGCATCGAGGACCCGCTCCATCGCTGAGCGCGAGGGCGGGGGCAGGTAAAAAGTTGTCTCCCGCTAAATACAACTGACCAGCCTGTCGTATACCTGTAAGAACAGCTTTATCAGAGGGTTACGCATGACGTCGAGGTGGAGACGCCGGGGGCTGCCCGCCCTGGTGTTGGTGGTGGCGCAGGCCGCATTTCTTCACGCACAATCGTTCGGATTTGCCTGGTGGCGCGACGCGCAGTTTCAGCGCGACCTAGGGCTCTCGACCGACCAGGCGGCGCGCATCGAGGCGGTGTTTCAGGCCGCGATTTCCGTGCAACGGCAGAAGAAACAGGAGCTCGATCAGCAGGAGGACGAACTGTCGCGGATGATCTCGTCCAATGCGGACGAGGCGCTGGTCACACGCCAGGTCGACAAGGTCGAGGCCATCCGGGCGGCGATGAACAAAACCCGGACGCTGATGCTGCTGCATGAGCGCCAGCTGCTCACCCCGGATCAGCGGGCGAAGCTGAACAAACTGCACGAGCAATGGGAAAAAGAGCACAAGACGCCGCCACGCGGACACAATTAGCGACGGACCCGGATGTTTTGACAGGGAGAGCCAGGCAATGACACTGACCGGATCGATGAGGATGGCCGCCGCGACGATCGCCTTGAGCGCGGTTGCCATGCCTGTGCGTGCGCAGCAGACTTCCGAAGCGCGTATTCAGGAATTGATCAAGCAGGCCGCGGAACGTCTGGCGCAGGCCGGCACAGCGACGCCGACCCCGCAGCCACCTGCGCCCGGCGCGGCGTCGCCGGCGCGGGCGACGGTCCAGCTGACGCTCGATGATGCCGTCAAGCTGGCGCTCGACCGGAACCTGGACATCGTCGTCCAGCGCCTGAATCCGGAAATCAACGATATCGCCGTCAGCCGAGTCCTGACGAACTATCACCCGCAGCTGAACTCGACCCTTGCGGGGGGCGGTGCGTCGACCCCGGCCAACACGGCACTCGCCGGGTCCAACGTCGCGGGCGTGCCTATCAACACGACCACCGACACCTACAATGGAGGGCTGTCGGAGAACCTCAAATGGGGGGGCGGCAACGTCGCGGTCAGCCTGGTGAACACGCGCGGCACGACGACGTCGCTCAACACGTTGTTCAACCCGGCATACAACACGAACTGGGCCGCCGTCTATACGCAGCCGCTGATGCGCAACTTCGGCACCGACCTGACGCGGCAATCGCTGCAGGTGTCCAGGCTCAATCGCGACGTGTCGGACGTGCAGCTGCGATCGACGATCACCAATACGGTCTCGAACGTCCGCGAGGCCTACTGGAACTATGTCTACGCCGTGCAGGCGGTGGCCGTCGCCCAGGAGTCGGTCGATTTGGCGGACCAGCTCGTCAAGGACAACCAGACGCGGCTTGAAGTAGGGACGATGGCGCCCATCGATGTCATCACCGCGCAGTCGCAGGCGGCGACTGCGCGCCAGAATCTCGTCGTGGCCCAGGGCACCCAGGACACCAACGAGGTCACCCTGAAGCGCCTCATCGTCAACGGGACGATGGATCCGAACTGGAACGTCCACCTCGATCCCATGGATCGGCCGGAGTTTGCACCCCAGCCGATCGATCTGGACGCGGCGATTCGCCGCGCCCTCAGCGAACGCACGGATCTGCAGATCGTCAAAAAAGACGTGGAGATGAACGACGTCACGCTGCACTATTTGCGGGATCAGCTGAAGCCGCAGGCCGATCTGGTGTCCACCTATGGCGTCGTCGGCCTCGGAGGCACGCAGCTCCTCAAGAGCTCGACGGGCGGCGTCAACAGTGCCCC
>JBPYEE010000337.1:0-15727 GCA_051985095.1 Vicinamibacterales bacterium
CGGACCCCTCGGCAACAAGAGGAGCGGGTTTGACCGAAGCAGAGGTGGAGCCGGCGGTCGATCCCGACATTCGCGTGGTCGAAGCGCTCGAGCCCGACCTGCGGCGAAAGCCGGAAGAGACGAAACAGTTCGAAGTCAGCGCGCACGCGATTGACGTGAGCGGCATCCTCGGCGAGCCCGACGAGCCGGCGCCGCCCGCGACGGCGCACGCGGCCGCCGAGGACGTGGAGGTCGATTTGACCATCGTGCTGGACGACCCCGAGCCCGCGAAACCCGCGCCCCCCGATCTCGACCGCGTGTTCGGCGGCCTGCGCGATCAGGCGGCGAAGAAATCCGGCTTCGACGAAGCGGAGAAGGAGTACAAGCGGGGGGTGGCGCTGCGATCGAAAGGTGACATCGAGGGATGCATCGCCGCGCTGGAAAACGCGTCTCGGTCGCCGAAGCTCCAATTCTCGACTTCGTGGATCATCGCTCGGCTGTATCGCGACCGCCACAAGATGCCGGAGGCGCTCGAGTGGCTCGAGCGCGCCGCGCAGGCGCCGGCGCCGACGGTCGACGACGGCCACCAGCTGCTGTTCGAGCTGGCCGAAGGCCTCGAGAACGTGGGCGAGACGGCGCGCGCCCTCGCCGTGCTGCTCGAGTTGCAGGCCGACGCCGGATCCTACCGTGACGTCGACGAACGCATCAGCCGGTTGACGAAGGTCCAGGCCTGAGGAGGCACTCCTGATCCGCCGGCTCGTCTACATCGCGTTCTTTCTGGAAGTCGGCCTGCTGCTGATCGTCCTGCCGTGGTCGGCGTTCTGGGAGCGCAACTACTTCGCGTCGGCATGGCCGCCGCTTGGCATGTTCGTCACGAACAATTTTGTTCGGGGGGCCGTCACCGGCCTCGGCCTGGTCAATCTCTTCGCCGGCTTCGCCGACCTCGCGCTCGTCTTCCTCTCCCGCGATCGCACCGACCTGTCGCTGTCAGAGCGTGCAGGACGCCCGTGATCGTCTGTCTCGTGACGGACCGCCGCCGCGCCGATCCGATCGCGCAGGCGCACCGTGCGGTCGCCGCCGGCGTCGACTTCATCCAGATCCGCGAGAACGATCTCGATGCCGCTGCGCTCGCCTCGCTGACGCGCGCCGTCGCCGGAATCGCCCATGACACCGGTACCCGCGTGGTCGTCAATGATCGGGTCGATGTCGCGATCGCCTGCGGCGTGGATGGCGTGCACCTCCGCGCTGATTCCATTCCACCCGAGGCGGTGCGGCGCCTGACACCCGGTCGGCTTCTGGTGGGACGATCGATCCACACGGCCGCCGAAGCTCGGCAGCCCGGTCCCGTGGATTACCTGATCGCCGGCACGGTGTTTCCGACGGCCTCGAAGGCGGATCGGACCGAGTGGCTGGGCGAGGCCGGATTGCGCGCCGTCGTCCTCGCGGCGCCCGTGCCGGTGATCGCCATCGGCGGCATGTCGATTGAGAACGCGGACGCCGTCGCACGCGTGGGTGCGGCCGGGATCGCCGCCATCGGCCTGTTCGCCGTCGACGAACCGCTGACGGATACGGTGCAGGCGCTGCGATCGCGGTTTGACAGAGCCAAACCGCAATCCCTAACATAACGGACCAGCGCGAGCCGAGATGGCTGCCGAGCGAACGACCGATTTTGGCGGGAAACTGCGAGAGGCGCGGGAGCGGCGCGGCATCTCGTTGAAGCAAATCGCGAGCGCCACGAAAATCTCCGTCGCGGTCCTCGAAGCGCTCGAACGCAACGACATCTCGCGGCTGCCTGGGGGCATTTTCAGCCGGGCCTTCGTGCGGTCATATGCCGTCGAGGTCGGGCTCGATCCGGAAGCGACGATCCAGGACTTCATCCAGCAGTTTCCACACGGCGCGGTGACGGCCGGGCACCCGGCCTCGGATCCGGTTGAAGATCATCAGGCGGTTGAAAGCGATCGTCGCGCCGCCTCGACGTTTCTGCGAATGATCATCCTCAGCGTCCCGGTCGTGGCGCTCGTGATCTATCTGACGACCAGTGGCACCGACTTCCTGCACCTCCTGTCGGGACCGTTCACGCATGAGCCCGCGCCGCCTGAGTCGCAGGCTCCCAGCGCCGAAGCCCGAGCGGAACCGTCGCTGCCGCCGCCGTCTTCGCCGACGCCCCCGGCGGCGACGCCGCCGCCGGCCGGCGCGGAACCGATGGCCGCGCGCAGCCCGGCCGCTCCCCGCGCGGCAACGGACTCCCCGGCGGCTTCGACTCCGGCAGCGACACCGGACGGCGATCAGCTGGCGGTTGGGATTGCCGTGTCAAAGCCGTGCTGGGTCTCGGCGACCGTGGACGGTCAGAAGATCATCGAGCGGCTGCTGGCGCCCGGCGACACGCAGACGATCGCTGTCAAGCGTGAAATGGTGCTGACCGCCGGCGACGCGTCCGCCATCACGATGACGATCAACGGCGCTGCGACGAAGCCGTTCGGAAGACCGGGCCAGGTGGTCACGCGGCGGGTGAACCGCGCCAATTTCAAGGATTACATTGAGGCGCGGTGATCGGACCGACCCCCCTGCTCGATTTCTTCAAGCGCGGCGAGGTGGATCGCGAGACACGGATGCTGGCGGCCGAGGGTGCGCTCGCGCCGCGCGCAGTGGAGCAACTGTCGATTCTGGTCTTGCTGCTCGAGGACGCGGACGCTGAGATTCGCGACGCCGCCCAACACACGCTCGGTCGCATTCCCGACGAGGCGCTCAAAGCCTTTCTCGCGCGATCCGACGTGCCAATCGGCCTGCGCGAGTTCTTCGGCGACCGCGGGATCTTTCCCGACGAGATCCCGCCGGTTGAGCTCGACCCCGAGGTCGAGGCGCCGCTCGTCGACGCAAGCGGCGAAGAGGACGATGCGGCGGACGACAAGGCGAGCGCCACGCAGAAGCTTGCCAAAATGGGGTTTTCGGAGCGGTTGAAGGCGGCGGTCAAAGGCAGCCGCGAGATGCGCGCCATTCTCATTCGCGATCCGAACAAGATGATTGCTGCGGCGGTCCTCAGCAGCCCGAACGTGACCGAACCCGAGATCGAATCGTTCTGCCGCATGGCCAGCCTCAGCGAAGAGGTCCTCCGCATCATCGGCAGCAATCGCGCCTGGACGAAGAGCTACAAGGTGATTCTCGGACTGACGAAGAACCCGAAGACGCTCCTTGCGCTGGCGTTGAATTTCATGGGGCGGCTGAACGGCCGCGATCTCGCCCAGCTCTCCGTCGATCGCAACGTACCGGAGGGGCTGCGGGTTGCGGCGCGCAAGAAAGTCGTCGCGAGCCAGGACGGCCGGGGCTAGCGGACGCCGCGGCGAGCGCGCTTTGGCCGCCGCTTCCAGTCGCTTCGCATCTGGGCGAGTCCTTCCATGTAGACGGTCGCCCGTTCCCGCTCCTCCTCGGTGGGCATCGACTTGAGGAGATCGAGCGCCTTCGCCAGATCCGCTTCGATGCGGTCGCGCGTGGTCGTGAAATACAGACGGCGGATCTCGGCCAGCTTGTCGGCGGTCGAGAGCATCGGCAGCTTCATGACCGATGCCGCCGCAGCGCAGCGCGCAGCGCGTCGAACGGCAGCGTGTTGAGGACGTCGGACGCCTGCAGCCACGCGCGTCGGGCGACGAGCACACCCCATCGCAGCCGGCCAAACGCCGCCCGCGAGTGCGCGTCGCTGGAAATCACCAGGTTCGCCCCGGCTCGGTGCGCCAGCTGCGCGCCCGCGTCGTTCAAATCGAGCCGGTGGGCCTGCGCGTTGATCTCGAGCGCGACACCGGATCTGGCGGCCGCGTGAACGACCGTCTCGAGGTCGACGGCATACGGCTCGCGCTTCAGGAGCATCCGTCCGGTCGGGTGGCCCAGGATATCGACCGAAGGGTGCGCGATGGCGCGGAGGAGCCGGTCGGTCATCTCGCGACGGTCCTGATTAAAAGCGGAATGGACCGAGGCGACGACGATGTCGAGCGCAGCCAGACAGTCATCGGCGAGATCGAGCGAGCCGTCCGCTTTGATGTCGCACTCGATGCCGGCGAGCAGCCGGATGCCGACGCCGTCGCGATCAAGCGCCCGGATGCGCTCGGCATGCGCGAGGGCGCGGCGTTCGTCGAGTCCGTTGGCCATCACGAGCGATTGGCTGTGATCGGTGATCGCGATGTACTCGAGCCCGGCGGCCCGCGCCGCGTCCGCCATGGCGCGGATGTCATCCTTGCCGTCGGTTTCGGTCGTGTGCACGTGGAGATCGCCGTGCAGATCCTCCCGATCGATGAGGTGGGGCAGCGCCTGCGCGTCGGCGGCTTCGAGTTCGCCGCGCATCTCGCGCAGTTCGGGCGGGATCCACTGCAGTCCGAGCGCAAGGTACACGTCTTCCTCGCGATCGCCGGCGATCCGGGTGTCGTCGTCGGCACGGTAGAGGCCGTATTCGTTCAGTTTCAGCCCGCGCCGGATCGCGCGCTCGCGGAGGGCGACGTTGTGCGCCTTCGAACCGGTGAAGTATTGCAGGGCGGCGCCACGGCTCTGCGCGTCGACCAGCCGCAGGTCCGCCTGAAAGCCGTCTGCCAGCAGGACGCTTCCCTTGGTCTCGCCGTGACCCAGGACACGCTCGACCGGCCCGTAGTCGATGAAGGTGTCGATCAACGAGGCTGGCGCGTCGGTTGCCAGCAGATCGAGATCGCCGCACGTGTCACAGCCCCGCCGCAGGCTGCCGACCGGGTCGACGACTGCCGCCGGCGCCGCCTCCTGAAGATACGCGACGAGTGCCGCCGTCGCCTGGTGCGCCTCGGACAGGAGATGACGGCCGGCGAAGCGCTTGTGGTCCTCGAGTGCCTTCAGAATCAACGCTTCCTTCTTGGGTCCCATCCCGCGCAGCGATCGGATGCGCCCGTCTTTTGCAGCGGCTTCGATGCCTTCGATCGTCTGGATGCCGAGCTCGCGGTAGAGCATCGCGACGGTCTTGGGTCCGACCCCCTGCAGATGCAGCAGGTCGAGCATCGTCGGCGGGAATTCAGCCACCAGCTGTCGATGGACCTCGGACTCGCCCGTCTGGGCGATCTCGCGGATTCGCGCTGCCAGATCCTTGCCGATGCCCGGGATCTCGCGCAGGGCTGCCTCATCGAGGAGGCTGAGCTCGTGGGGATGGTTCGACGCGATATCGGCGCCGTTGCGATACGCCCGGATCTTGAACGGATTGTCGTTCTTGATCTCGAGCAGGTCTGCAATCTCGCGCAGAATTCGCGCGATCGCGCGGTTATCCAACGTGAAGCCCCTCCGATTCGATGCGGTACTCGAGCAGACGGGCGCCGCCAGCCGCCAGCGCCGCGGCGATCGCACCTCGCTTGTCGGGCGGCCCGTAACAGAACAGGCAGCCGCCGCCGCCCGCGCCGCAGACCTTGGCGCCGGTCGCGCCGGCCGCATGCGCGCGGGCGATAAGATCGTCCAGCGTCGGCGTGGTCACGCCCGGCGCCAGCCGCTTGCGATTCTCCCATTCGGTCGCGATCTGCCGCCCCACCTCCTCCCAGTCGCCCCGCTCGAGCGCGGCGCGCATGGCCGTCGCGGTGTCGCGAATCCGCTCGAAGCAGTCGAAAATGCGGCGGTCGCCGTCGATGTGGCGTTTCGTGATCTCCCAGTTATTGGTGCCGGAGTTTCGGGGTGCGCCGGTGTAGGCGAGCACGATGCGGCGCTCGAGGGCCTGCGCATCAACCCGGAGCGCGACGCGCTTGATGCCGTCGACGCGGAGTTCAATGGCTGCGATGCCGCCATAGAGCGCCGGCCGGTAGTCCTGAACGCCCGTGGGCACGCGAATCGTCTGGCACTCCACGTTCATCGCGACCTGCAGGAGGTGATCGGGATCGTTCGAGACACCGGTCCACCTCGCGAGGGCCCCACAGGCGGCGATGGTCAGAGCGGAAGAGCCCCCGATGCCGGCGCCGGCCGGCGATTCGCCGCGCGTGGTCAGCGTGGCGTTCTCGAGGCGATAGTAACCCGCCAGCCGCGCGAGCAGCGACAGGTCACCGGTGCCGTCGAGCTCCGACGACCTCGCCGCTGAGACGGCGCGGTCCGTATCGATCGACCGCAACTCGACGGCTCCGTCCTGCCGCGAGTCGACTGTCACATGCGCGCGCAGGCTAATCGCCGCGTTGAGCGTCGTCGCCCCGTCGTGAAAGAGATAGAGTGGCCAGATGTCGATGGTGCCGCCCGCGAGATCGATGCGGGCCGGCGCGGAGGACACGATGCGCACGGCGGGGAATTATAGTGTGCGCAGCGCCTCCATCGGGTCGACGCGCGCCGCGCGGCGGGCGGGCACCAGCGCCGTCGCGAGGGCGACCGCGCCGAGCATCAGCGGAACGATCACGAACGTGAGCGGGTCGTGCGGCGAAATGCCGAAGACCAGCGCCGCCATCGACCGCGCCGCCGCGAACGCGGACGCGACCCCGATCGCGATGCCTGCCAGCGTGATGGCGGCCGCCTGACCAACCACCGACGTCACGATATGGCCGACGCGCGCGCCAATCGCGAGCCGCACCGCTATCTCCCGGCTGCGGCCGGCCACCAACTGCGAGAGGAGGCCGTAGAGGCCCATGGCGGCAAGGAGCAGCGCCGTCGCCGCAAACGCCACGAGGAGGTACGTGTCGAGACGCGGTTGCGCCGTCGATTGCGCCAGCAGGTCTTCGAGCGGATGCGCCGCGTACAGCGCCCGGCCGGGTTCGAGGTCCCGCAGGGCCGCGCGAATCTCGGCAAACGTGGCCTGGCGGGTGGGCGTGGTCCGCAGCAGGAAATACGGATCCGGCCAGTACGGGTTGAAGCCGCAGTAGTAGATCAGCGGCTCGGGATCGTTGAGCAGTCCGTTCTCGCGAACGTCGCCGACGACGCCGGTGATGCGCGTTGGCGGATCGGATGGCTCACCCTGTGCCGTGATCACATGGCCGATCGGATCCGCACCGGGAAACCAGCGATCCGCAAAAGCGCGCGTCACGAGCACGCTTCCGTTGCCGGGCGCCGCCGGATCGGCGTGACAGGTGTCGCCGGCGAGCATCGGGATGTGCAGCGCGCGGAAGTATCCCGGACTGACCGACCGACCGGTCGCAAACGTTCGCTCCCGCGGGTCGCGTTCGACGATGTGGAATTCGCCCGGGGGGATGACGATGCTCGCAGGCGGCTGCTGGCTGAACGCGGAGGCCTCGACGCCGGGGAGGGCGTTCAGCCGATTGATCGTCCGCGCTGGGCGACCGAGGCCGTCGGCTCGCTCCATTGGGCACTCAGTCGGAAGGTCTGCACGTGACCCGGATCGAACCCGTACGAGGTTTGGTGCATCCGGATGAAGCTGCGGATCAGCAGGCTGGCCCCGACGAGCAGCACAATCGCGAGCGCCACCTGCGCCGTGACCAGGGCCTGCTGAAGGCCATGCCGCCCGGATACCTGGCCGCGTCCCCCCCGTGACAGCGCCTCGGCGGGATCGCGGCGCGTCGCGTGGGCTGCGGGCGCCAGGGCGAACAACACGGTGGTCGCGGCCGCCGCCGCCAACGTGGCCGCGATGAGCCTGAGGTCGAGTCGAATGTCGCCGGCGTGAGGGAGCTCGGTTGCCGCCGCACGGAGCGCAGTCAGACTCCAGACTGCGAGCAACAGCCCGACGGCTGCGCCGGTCAGCGCCAGAACGAGTCCCTCGGTCAGCAGCTGAGCCATCATGCGCCGCCGGTCGGCGCCCAACGCAAAGCACACGGCCATCTCGTGAGCGCGCCGGGTGCCGGCAGCGAGCAGGAGGCAGGCGACGTTGCCGCAGGCCGCCAGCAGCACGAGCGCCACGGCGGCCATCAGCAGCCAGAGCGATCGGCGGATGCCGCCGACCTCTTCCTCTTTCATCGAAACGAGCCAGGCGCCCCAGCCGCGATCGGTCTCCGGAAACTGCTCGCCGAGACGGGCTTCGACCGCGTTGAGGTCGTCGAGGGCCTGTTCGATGGTTACTTCCGGTTTGAGGCGCCCGAACGCGGTGTACAACCGCGCCGCGCGGGCGTCGAGAAAGAATTTCGGCGCTCGTGTCGGCAGCCACACCTCCGTCGTCGCGGTTGGATACCCAAACCGGGGGGCATCACGCCGATGATGGTGACCCGCCCGCCGCCGAGCACGAGCCGTTGGCCAATCGCGTCCGGGTTGCGCGCGAACCGCCGCGCCCACAGACTGTCGCTGATCACCACGACGCTCGGTCCGCCAAATCGTTCTTCGTCGGGTGACGGCGTACGACCGATCGCAGCGCCCACGCCGAGGACCGAAAAGAACCGCGGCGACGTTCGCCGGACCTCGACGCGTTCCGCCTCAGACCCGGTCGTGTCGGTCATATTCTCGAAATAGCTGGCGGCCAGACCCTCGAACGTCCGGTTCTGTGCATTCCATTCTTCGAGCCGTCCCGGCGCGACGAGCTGGGTGGCCCGTCGCTCCGGGCTGCTCCCGAGGTTCCGCTCGTACACGTTGACCAGCCGATCCGGGGCTGGGTACGGCAGCGCCCGGAGCAGGACAGCGTCGACGGTTGAGAAAATCGCGCTGTTGGCGCCGATGCCGAGCGCCAGCGTCAGCACGATGGTGATCGAGAGCGCCGGCCGGTGGGTGAGCGATCGGATCGCGGCGCGAAGGGATTCGAGCATACGTCTCCGCCCGTTCGACGGACGGATGCCGTGGTCGGTTTGCTTGATAGAATTTCAATGATGTCACCCGGTGCGCTCCGACGGCAGGTGGGGCAGCTCCTCATTGCCGGCTTCAACGGCGACGACGTGCCGACCGAGCTGCGATCGCTGCAAAAGGAATTCAGCCTTGGCGGCGTCATTCTGTTCGCGCGTAATGTGGTCGACGCCGAACAGGTATCGGAGCTCGCCTACGAGTCGTCGCGGCTCAATCCCGATCTGCCGCTCTGGGTGTCCATCGATCAGGAAGGAGGGCGGGTCGCCCGCCTGAAGTCGCCGTTTACCGAGTGGCCGCCGATGATCACCCTCGGCCGAAGCGGCGACGCCCGGCTCGCTGAACGATTCGCGCGCGCGCTCGCGTCCGAATTAAGAGCCGTCGGCATCACGCTCGACTACGCGCCGGTCCTCGACGTGCACACCAATCCTTCGAACCCCGTCATCGGCGACCGGGCGCTGGCCGAGGACGCCAGGACGGTGGCCGAGCTCGGTGGCGTGATCGTGCGAACGCTGCAAGGCGAAGGGATTGCGGCCTGCGGCAAGCACTTTCCTGGCCACGGCGACACCAGTTCGGACTCGCATCACGAGTTGCCGCTCGTCGAACATCCGCCCGAACGCCTCCGCGAGATCGAGTTCGTGCCGTTTGCCGCTGCGGTTGCGGCCGACGTGGCCACGATCATGACCGCGCATGTCCTGGTGCCGTCGCTCGACGACGAGCGGCCCGCGACGCTCTCGCGCCGCATCGTGACCGGCGTGCTTCGTCAGGAACTGCAGTTTGAAGGGGTGATCCTGAGCGACGATCTCGAAATGAAGGCGATCGCACGCGCGTACCCCGTGCCGGCGGCGGCGGTCATGGCAATCGGAGCCGGCTGTGACGGCGTGCTGATCTGCAGCGGTGATCACGACGCGCAGGCGGCCGCCCTCGAAGCCATCGTGCACGCCGTCGAGGAGGAGCGTCTGGCGCTCGCCGAGGTCGAGGCGGCGTTGAAGCGGCAGCGGCGGGCGAAAGAGCGGTTTCTCGCGACAACCGTCGAATCGCGGCCGTTGAGTGGCCGGCAGCTCAGAGCGGCCATCGGGCGAGACGAACATCAGGCCATCGCTCGCGACATGGCACGCTACCTGTGATCCTGAAGCCGCGCCGGCTTCGGTCCGGCGATCGTGTGGCGCTGGTTTCCCCCGCCAGTCCGTTCAACCGCGAAGAGTTCGATCGCGGCGTGGCGGAGCTGCGCGGCCTCGGATTCGACCCCGTGTACGACGAGTCGGTCTTTGCACGACAGGCCTACGTGTCCGGCCCGGCGGCGCTCCGGGCGGAGGCCTTCCGAACGGCCTGGGCCGACCAGCGCGTCGCAGGGGTCGTCGGTGTACGGGGCGGGTACGGCAGTGCGCAGATTCTTCCGCTGCTCGATCGCCGCGAGATGCGGCACTCGTGGAAAGCGTTTGTCGGCTACAGCGATCTGACCTCGCTCCTGACGTTTCTGACGACCGGCTGCGGGATCGTCGCGTTTCATGGCCCGATGGTGGAGCACCGGCTCTCGCGCGGCGCCGAGGGATACGACCGCGACTCGTTCGTGCGGGCGTTGTGCGACGCCGATCCGCTCGGCGAGCTGGCGCCCCCGTCGCTGGAAGCCGTACGATCCGGCGAGGCCGCGGGTCCGCTGTACGGCGGCACGCTGACTCAGATCCTCGCCTCGCTGGGAACGCCCTACGCGTTCGACCCTCCCCATCCGTATGTGTTGTTTCTCGACGAAGTCAACGAACGGCCGTATCGCCTCGACCGGATGGTGACCCAGCTCCGGCAGAGCGGCCTGTTGGCGCCGGCGGTCGCCGTCGTCATCGGCGAACTCCCGAAGTGCGACGAACCGTCGGCCGAGCTGACGGGCCGCGCCGTGATGGCCGACCTGTTCCGTGACTTTCCGGGTCCCGTCGTCATCGGGTTTCCCTCGGGCCACACCTCCGGGCCCGCCGTCACGCTCCCGCTCGGTGTGTCATGCCGCGTGATCGCCGGTGCGCGGAGCCGGATCGCGCTCGAGGAACCGGCGGTCTCATGACGAGGATGCATTTCATCGGCATCTGCGGCACGGCGATGGCGACCCTGGCCGCGATGCTCAAACGGAAGGGGCTCGACGTGCGCGGGTCCGATCAGGACGTCTATCCGCCGATGAGCGACTTCCTCGCGAGCGAGGGCATCCCGGTCATGCCGGGATACCGCCCGGAACACATCACCGGCGACATCGACGTCGTCGTCATCGGCAACGCCATCTCGCGCGGAAACCCCGAGCTCGAGGAGGTGCTCGACCGCAAGATCCGGTACTGTTCGCTGCCGGAGGCGATTCGAGAGCATTTTCTGTGGGGAGCGCGGTCGATCGTCGTCGCCGGCACCCACGGCAAGACGACCACGACGGCGATGACCGGATGGCTGCTGACGCACGGCGGCCTCGATCCCACGGTCCTGGTGGGCGGCGTGGCCAGAAACCTTGGTCCGGGCGGGTCGAGCTACCGCCTCGGTCAGGGGCGCGACGTTGTCATCGAAGGTGATGAATACGACAGCGCGTTCTTCGACAAGGCGCCGAAGTTCCTCAAGTATCTGCCCGACGTCGCGATCGTCAATAACGTCGAGTTCGACCACGCCGACATCTACGCCGATTTCGAAGCGGTCAAGCTGGCGTTCCGGCGGCTCGTGAACCTTGTGCCCCGCACCGGTCTGCTGCTGATCGGCGCCGACAGCGACGCGGCGCGGGCGCTGATTCCGGCCGCGGTCTCGCCGGTGCAGACCTTCGGGACGGCCGAGACCAGCGACTGGCAGGCACACGGCATCGCGCCGGCGGGTGCCGGGACGCGGTTCCGCGTGAGACGACACGGATTGCCATTCGGCGAGTTCGAGATGGCGCTGGTCGGCGCGCACAACGTGCGGAACGCCCTTGCCGCGATTGCGGTCGCGACCCACGTCGGCGTCGCCGCGGAAACGATCAGGGCGGGGCTGAAGACGTTCGACGGCGTCAAGCGCCGACTCGAGATCGTCGGTGTCGTCGACGGTGTCACCGTGTTCGACGACTTCGCGCACCATCCACCCGCGGTCGCCGAGACCCTGGCCGGCGTGCGCGCCGCCAATCCGGGCGCGCGGATCTGGGCAGTCTTCGAGCCGCGATCGGCCTCTTCGTGCCGTCGGGTCTTCCAGGGCGACTTCGCGCGCGCGTTCGCGGCGGCCGACGAGGTCGTCATCGCGCCGCTGTTCCGGTCGACGCTGCCCGAACCGGAGCGCCTGTCGGTGTCGCAGCTTGTCGCCGATCTGCACGCGCGTGGCGCGGCAGCGCGCCAGGCGCCGTCGGTTGACGACATCGTCCAGGCGATTGTTCGCGAGCACCGGGCCGGCGATCTCGTCGTCGTCATGTCCAACGGCGGCTTCGGCGGGATCCATCAGAAATTGCTGCGGGCACTTGCGTGACGATCGTGGCCGCGGGCGACGCCGCGCTGTTCATCGAGCTCGAGGAGCGCATCGATGTCGCTGTCAATGCGAGGGCGATTGCGCTCGCCGAGGCGGTGCAGGGCGCCGGGATCGCCGGCGTCCGTGACGTCGTGCCGACGTACCGGAGCGTCGCCGTGTACTTCGATCCGCTGCGCACGAATTACGAGGCGCTCGTGCAGCGGATCGAACACGAACTCGCAGAACCCTCGGCGGCTCCCGGAGCCCCGCGGCCGCTCATCCGCATCCCCGTGTGTTACGGCGGCGATCTCGGGCCGGATCTCGCCGAGGTTGCGGCGTTGGCGCAGCTCGCCGAAGAGGAGGTCATCCGGCTCCATTCATCAGCCATCTACCGCGTGTTCATGCTCGGGTTCGTCGCCGGCTTCGCCTACCTGGGGACCGTCGACTCCCGGATTGCGGTGCCGAGACGTGCGACGCCACGTCTCCGCGTGCCGGTCGGCAGCGTCGGCATCGCCGGCGTTCAGACCGGGATCTATCCGGCCGAGACGCCCGGTGGGTGGCAGGTGATCGGTCGCACGCCGGCGAGGCCGTTCGATCCGCGGCGCGCGGAGCCCTTTCTGATGCGCGCCGGCGATTCGGTCCAGTTCTACCCGATCGATTACGCAACCTGGGCGGCGGCGGACCTGTCAGCACCATTGAGGCGAGCGCCATGATCGCAGTCATCAAGCCCGGGATGTTGACGACGATCCAAGACAGCGGCCGGTGGGGCTACCAGTCGGAGGGGGTGCCGGTGGCGGGGGCGATGGATCCCTGCTCGTTTCGCCTGGCGAACGCGCTCGTTGGCAACTCGCGCGATGCGGCGGCGCTCGAGATCACCATGCTTGGTCCCGAACTCGAATTCGAAGCCGAACGCATCGCGGCGATCGCCGGCGCCGAGTTCGAAGTGACCGTCGACGGACGAGGCGTTCCGCTGAACGCACCGTTCATAGTGCCCCTTGGAGCGCGTCTGCGCTTTGGGGCGCGGCGTCGCGGCGCCCGCGCGTACCTCGCCATTGCCGGAGGCATTGGCACCGCACCGGTCCTCGGCAGCCGTTCGACGCACGTCATCAGCGCGATGGGAGGCCTCGATGGCCGGCCCCTTCGGGCCGGGGACCGGCTGCCGCTCGAGCCGGTGACGCTGGCACACACCGCGGGGCGAGCCCGGGGACCCGTTTTTGAACTGCCGGAACACCAGGCGCGCGTTCGTGTGATGCCCGGCCCCCAGGCCGAATACTTCACCGCTGATGCGATGGCACAGCTGCAGTCGGCGCAATATGTGATCAGCCAGCAGTCGGATCGCATGGGATTCCGTCTGAACGGTCCCGTGTTGTCGCACGCGCGCGGTGCCGACATCATCTCGGACGCGACGCCGCTCGGCGTCCTCCAGGTGCCCGCTTCGGGACAGCCGATTCTGCTGATGGCCGACCGGCAGACGACCGGCGGGTATCCGAAGATCGCGACGGTCATCTCGGCCGACATCCCGATTGCGGGCCAGTTGGGCCCAGGCGACGAGATTACGTTCGCGGCCTGCACGCTGGCCGAAGCGGTGACAGCCCTGATTGCACAGGAACGCGCGCTGATGGCGGTCGAGTCGCGAACGGCATGAGCACCTTTCCGACCGCACTGGAGTCGGCCCTGGGCCGCGACCGCGTTCGCGCGAAGGTCGCCCTCGCGCCGCTGACGACGTTCAAAGTGGGTGGACCGGCCGAGTGGTTGATTGAACCGCGGAGCGGGGCCGAGATCGTGACCGCGTTGCAAATCGCACGGCGGTTTGCCGTCCCCGTAACAGTGTTGGGCGGCGGGTCGAACGTCCTGGTTGCCGACGGCGGGGTCGCGGGCCTGGTGATCCGACCCCGTGGCGGGGAGGTCGTCGGCGTCGACCCGTATCACGTCCGCGCGGATGCGGCGGTGACGATCAACGGCCTTGTGCGGTGGACGATTAACCATGCGCACGCGGGGTTGGAGGCGTGGGCCGGCACGCCGGGCACCGTTGGTGGCGCCATCGTGGGCAACGCCCATTTCGGCGGCCGCCTGATTGGCGACCTCGTCACGAGTGTGGAGGTGGCCACGCGCGACGGAGCCGTCACGGCCCTGAGTGCCGACGAGCTGACATTCGGATACGATCGCAGCCGCCTGCAGGAGAGCGGCGAAGTCCTCTTGTCCGCGACGTTCGCCGTGGTTCCAGGCGAGTCCCCTGAATTGCGAGCGACGGCGAGGCGATCGCTGGCGTTCCGCAAGCGCACGCAGCCGTTGGAGACGCCGAGTGCTGGTTGCATTTTTCAGAATCCCGAGCCTGGCCGCGATGCCGTGCCCGACGGGATCCCCTGGTCGGCGGGCGCACTCGTCGACCGCGCCGGACTCAAGGGCGTCGCCATCGGCGGCGCCCGGGTATCACCCACCCACGGCAACTTCATCGTGAACGAGGGGACGGCGACGGCGCGAGATATTCGAGCGCTCATCGACCGCTGTCGGGACGCCGTCTGCGAACAGTTCGGCGTGGTGCTGCGGGAGGAAATCGTCTACGTCGGGGAGTTTCATGTCGACACTCGTGATTGAAGGCGGCCAGCGCCTCTCGGGCTCCGTGGAAGTCGAAGGCAACAAGAACGCCGCCCTGCCGCTGCTCGCGGCCTGTTTGCTGACCGAGCAGGAATGCGTCTTGACGAACGTGCCGCGGATCAGCGACGTGGAGGTGATGGCGCGTCTGCTGCTCGATCTCGGCGCGGAGGTTGAAGGGATCGGCAGCACGACGCTGCGCATTCGGTGCCCGCAGGTCACCAAGGACGAACCGGACGGCGCGCTGGTCGGACGGCTGCGCGGATCGGTGCTCCTGCTCGGCCCGCTTCTCGCCCGGCGCGGGCGCGCGAATCTGGCGCCCCCGGGCGGCGACTTTCCGGCGCGGCGCACGATCGGCACCCACCTCGACGCGCTGGTCGCCATGGGGGCGCGACTCCTGCCCGAGGCCGACTACCGCCTCGAAACGCCAGACGGCCTCAGGCCGGCGTCGATGTATCTGTATGAAGCGTCAGTCACGGGGACCGAGACGGCGCTGCTCGCCGCAGCCGCGGCCAACGGACTCACGGAAATCCGCCATGCCGCGTGCGAGCCGCATGTGGCCGAGCTCTGCGTGTTCCTTCAGAAACTGGGCGTCGGGATCGTGGGCGCCGGCACCTCGACGATCCGCGTCGAGGGCGGCGCCAAACTCCACGGCGCCGAGCATCGGCTGTGGGGCGACTACATCGAGGCCGGCAGCTGGGCCGTCGTGGCCGCGGTCACCGGCGGCGAGATCGAGGTGAGCGGTGCGCGCAGCGAGGACATGGAGGTCATCGCGGCCGTACTGAAACGCATGCACATCGAGTGCGGATCGGACGGCGCGCGGTTTCGCGTCGAGCAGTCGCACCTTCGCGCGGCCGGCCGTGTGACGACGGGTCTCTGGCCGGGGTTCCCGAGCGACATGGTCAGCCTCGTGACGGTGCTGGCGACGCAGTGCGAGGGTCGAACGCTGATCCACGACTGGATGTACGAGCTGCGCCTGTTTGCGCTCGAGCAGCTGAGCGGCATGGGCGCGGCGAGCGATCTCTTCCTGTGCGATCCGCACCGGATCATCGTGAGC